>NZ_VVIN01000159.1:0-1564 GCF_008711145.1 Arenibacter lacus | reverse complement strand
TTTCTTAATAACTTTGTTGATTACCTTTAACCCATGGAGTCCATAACGTTCTGATATTGCTTATCTTAATGATATGGATTTTATAACAGGTTTTAATAGGGACCAATTGGTAATGATGGATTTCGAATCCTGCCTGAGCCCGGATTCCTGGGCACGGATCGTTGACATGTTCGTGGATATTCTCCCAATGCAGGAGTTGGGGTTCAAGGATGTCCTTAATACAGAGGGAAGGCCACCTTACCGTTCATCGGATCTGCTCAAGCTCTACCTCTATGGCTACAAGAATAAACTTCGTTCCTCCCGCCGATTGGAACATGCTTGCAAAGTGAACCTCGAGGTCATCTGGCTCTTGAAGGGACTCAGGCCATCGGCAAGGAGAATCGCGTATTTCAGGAAAGACAATGCAACGGCCTTTAAACAGGCCTTCAGGTATTTCGTGGTGCTGCTCAGGGACTGGGAACTCATAGACGGGGAGACCATTGCCATCGATTCCTTTAAAATAAGGGCCCAGAACGCCCTAAAGAACAACTTCAACCAGAAAAAGATCGATCGTCATATAGACTACATAGATAACAAGGTCCAGGAATACCAACAACAATTGGATGCCGAAGATCTAGAAGTCGACACCCAGGAACTGCAGGGTAAAATAGCCTATCAGGAATCAAAAAAAGACAGGTACCGCACAATTGAAAGGCAGCTCGGGGAAAGCGGGGAAACACAGATCAGCCTTACCGACCCCGATGCCAGGTCCGTGGTAATGCACCGAAACATCATCAATGTGGGCTACAACGTGCAGGCGGGCTGCGATGCAAAGCATAAGCTCTTCGTCAACAATGATACGGGGACGGTGAACGATACCCATGCACTCTCCCCCATGGCATTGGACGTCAAAGAACTTCTGAATGTGGACAGCATGCGCACACTTACGGATAAAGGGTATACAACTGCAAAACATTTGGACATATGTACCAAGAACGGGATCACGCCGTACTCCTCCCCAAAGGAGCATTCCTCCCAACACAACGGCCTTTATTCTATGGTCGATTTTAAATACGACAAGGAAAAGGACAACTATACCTGCCCCGACGGACAAATTCTGAAAACCAATGGAACCGTTTACGATAAGGCGGGCCACAAGGTGAAGCATTACAAGAACAGGAAAGCTTGCAAGGTATGCCCCGTAAGACATCTGTGTACCACTAATAAAAATGGACGATTCATAGAACGTTCCATCTATCAAGAGGCCTTGGAGGAAAATCAAAAAAGAGTGGAAGAAAACCCGGAGTACTATAGACTTAGGCAGCAGATCACAGAACACCAGTTCGGAACTTTAAAAAGGCAATGGGGCTTCACATATACCCTGATGAAAGGAAAGCAGCACGTGCTCTCGGAGGTGAACTTGATGATGACCTGTTACAACCTTAGGAGACTGATGTCCATACTTGGCCCAAAGGAGCTCAAAAACAGGCTAAAAGGGCTTGAACCTTCAACGTTTGGTCTCTATGGACCATTTTCAGCACTTTGGGGACACTTTCTTTTTCGGGCCAATTTATTGTACCTCCTA
>NZ_VVIN01000158.1:0-1567 GCF_008711145.1 Arenibacter lacus | reverse complement strand
ACACGTTCTTGAACATATTGTAAAGACAGCGTATTTTCGATCTGGCGACAGATCGGGGATATTGAAAAAGAAACCGAAAATACGAGCTGGGCATTTTGCTTTTGATGGTTGATCGAAGTTATATAAGAATCAACGATGAAGAGTTTGATCCTGGCTCAGGATGAACGCTAGCGGCAGGCCTAACACATGCAAGTCGAGGGGCAGCATTTCCAGCTTGCTGGAAGATGGCGACCGGCGCACGGGTGAGTAACGCGTATAGAATCTGCCCTTTACTGGGGAATAGCCCGAAGAAATTTGGATCAATGCCCCATGGTCCCTTCTTGTGGATTCACGATTAGGGTAAAGGTTACGGTAAAGGATGACTATGCGTCCCATTAGTTAGTTGGTAGGGTAACGGCCTACCAAGACCGCGATGGGTAGGGGCCCTGAGAGGGGGATCCCCCACACTGGTACTGAGACACGGACCAGACTCCTACGGGAGGCAGCAGTGAGGAATATTGGACAATGGGCGAGAGCCTGATCCAGCCATGCCGCGTGCAGGAAGACGGTCCTATGGATTGTAAACTGCTTTTATACGGGAAGAACCTAGGGCACGTGTGCTCTACTGACGGTACCGTAAGAATAAGGATCGGCTAACTCCGTGCCAGCAGCCGCGGTAATACGGAGGATCCGAGCGTTATCCGGAATCATTGGGTTTAAAGGGTCCGTAGGCGGGCCATTAAGTCAGGGGTGAAAGTCTGCGGCTCAACCGTAGAATTGCCCTTGATACTGGTGGTCTTGAGTTATGGTGAAGTAACTAGAATATGTGGTGTAGCGGTGAAATGCATAGATATCACATAGAATACCGATTGCGAAGGCAGGTTACTAACCATATACTGACGCTGATGGACGAAAGCGTGGGGAGCGAACGGGATTAGATACCCCGGTAGTCCACGCCGTAAACGATGGATACTAGCTGTCCGGCAGCAATGCTGGGTGGCTAAGCGAAAGTGATAAGTATCCCACCTGGGGAGTACGTCCGCAAGGATGAAACTCAAAGGAATTGACGGGGGCCCGCACAAGCGGTGGAGCATGTGGTTTAATTCGATGATACGCGAGGAACCTTACCAGGGCTTAAATGTAGTCTGACAGCTTTAGAGATAGAGTTTTCTTCGGACAGATTACAAGGTGCTGCATGGTTGTCGTCAGCTCGTGCCGTGAGGTGTCAGGTTAAGTCCTATAACGAGCGCAACCCCTGCCGTTAGTTGCCAGCATGTCATGATGGGGACTCTAACGGGACTGCCGGTGCAAACCGCGAGGAAGGTGGGGACGACGTCAAATCATCACGGCCCTTACGTCCTGGGCCACACACGTGCTACAATGGCCGGTACAGAGAGCAGCCATGTCGCAAGGCAGAGCGAATCTATAAAGCCGGTCACAGTTCGGATCGGGGTCTGCAACTCGACCCCGTGAAGCTGGAATCGCTAGTAATCGGATATCAGCCATGATCCGGTGAATACGTTCCCGGGCCTTGTACACACCGCCCGTCAAGCCATGGAAGCTGGGAGTGCCTGAAGTCCGTCACCGC
>NZ_VVIN01000157.1:0-1573 GCF_008711145.1 Arenibacter lacus | reverse complement strand
TTATATTGTGGTACGGCACCACGATACCGAGCACGAACACGTGCACATCGTCTCTAGTACCATTAGGGAAGACTGCAGCCAGATCAACCTTTCCTTTGACTATAGAAGAAGCATGGCCGCCCAGAAGTACCTGGAGAAAGAATTTGGACTTTCCCCCTCCCCGGAAAAAAGAACGGTCCGAGAGCTTCCCAAACTGGAAACGCCCCAGCTTAATCCCCAAGATGGTAACGGGGTCCGATACTATATGCAGGACATTTTGAACAACACCCTGCAAAAACATAAGGTGCGGAGTTTTGAACAGCTTGCCATACTACTGGAAAAGTACCATATTCAGCTGAAGGTAGTGGAACGTTCGGGTAGGGTAGGAGTAGCTTATGGCATTGCGACCAAAGAAGGATACCGGTCCCGTTTTATTGGGGGCTATACCGTACACCCCCAGTTCTCCGGTCCCAAACTCCAACAAGTCTTCGAGCGTAACAAGCAATCGGCCTTACTGCCCATGGTGAAAAAGCGTTTGGAAAAACAAATAAAAACTACCTATAAACTATTTAAGACCCTCCGTCCCGATCACCTCCCCGAAATCTTAGGCTCCCATCAAAAGCTCGATTGTAGGCTAAACTACAACGATCAGGGGCGGGTGGTGGATTTCACCATACACGATAAATCGGGCTATGTGCTGCGGAGCGACGAGATCGCCACTGGTCTTGGTATCCATGAGAACCCCGATTTGTTCCAAACCGAACACACCCAAATGTACATGGATAGCAAGCAATTGGAACTGGAGTTCCAACGCTGCTTAAGGGAAGCCTACCAGAAGACCTATAGGGAACTGAGGTACAAGCCCCTGTTTTCGGAGCATATCCTGAAAACTCCTATAGATGTTTTGGTTAGGGAAATGATGAAATCGGATCGTTTTCTCTTCCTTAAGAAATACCTGCATACCGATGATCAAACCTTATGGAAGTTGATCGACTCCCACTACTACCCTTTTAGTGAGAAGCTATATACCTCCGCCATGAATAAGGAAAAGCAGGAATTGCAAAAGAAGGCCGAGCTTATTCAACGGGCCAGGGACCAGCTGTTCCAACGTACCCTGGACCAAAGGGAGATCCTTGGTGCGCTTGTACAAAGTTTGGGTGTACGATACAATGAGGGAATACTGACTTATGCGAATTCCAAGTTCCACCAAGTGCCATTGGATCTAGGCAGTACCCTACTGCAGACGAGTGCAAACCCCTATTCCCCTCCTGGTTTTGCACGTGAAAACGAAAAACTGTTGGAAGGGCTGCTGCATGACAAATCCGCCAAAGAGATAAAGCCGGGTCCAACCGCCCTATTTCTACCTATGGTATTTCCGAAACTCTATAATGCTATGGTACCAACCTATAGAGAGCGTTTCGATACCTTGGCCCTACAGGCCTACCATCGCTACGCCGAACGGATGCAGGCGCCTTTTGAGAAATCGCCCAGGGACTATATCGCCTTTTTCAATGCCAGGGGCTTTTATTTTGAAGAGCAGGAAGGAAAGCTAAGGGTGGGCTCCCTGTATTCCAAGTATAAGGTAACCGTATCG
>NZ_VVIN01000156.1:0-1613 GCF_008711145.1 Arenibacter lacus | reverse complement strand
TAGGTGTGTTCTTTGGATTTTTAAGTGTATGGTATTCCAAGCAAGAAAATATTCTGGTATTCCCTACAGGGATAATCAGTACGGGCATATTTGTCTATATCCTGATTGTTTTTGGCCTATTGGGGGATATGTTGATCAATGCCTATTATTTTTCCATGAGTCTATATGGGTGGTATATGTGGACAAGGAAGGAAGACGATGGGCATTATATATTGATCAGTAGAACAACGGCCAAGGAGAAAATATGGTCTATCTTGCTATTTATCGGTGCAGCGGCCTTCGTGGCCTTGGTGTACCTAATTTTTGATCAAAGGAATAACTGGACGGCCTATGTAGATACCTTTACTACCGCCATCTTTTTTGTGGCCATGTGGTTAATGGCCCGGAAGAAAATTGAGAACTGGACGTATTGGATTATAGGGGATCTTATATCTATTCCCCTCTATTGGTACAAAGGTTTAATTTTTACGTCCTTTCAATACTTTTTATTTACTATAATAGCTGTTTTAGGATACTTTGCATGGAAAAAAAGTTTAAACAAAAACCCTCGGATGTTGTTAAGGTAGTGTTGTTTGGCCCGGAATCTACTGGGAAAACCACCCTTTCCGAACAATTGGCCAGGCATTATAATACGGTTTGGGTCCCCGAATATGCCCGGGAATACCTCCAAGATAAATGGAACAATGAAAGAAAGACCTGTGAACCGCACGATTTGTTGCCTATTGCAGCGGGACAAATGGAAATGGAGAACGAGCTGGCCCAAAAAGCTACCAATGTCCTAATCTGTGATACGGATTTGTTGGAAACCAAGGTGTATTCTGAAGTTTATTATCTGGGCTATTGCGATCCCATCCTAGAAAAGTATGCCTTGGAGAACACTTATGACCTATATTTACTAACATATATAGATATCCCTTGGGAAAAAGATGATTTACGGGATAAGCCCGATGAGCGTGAGCAGATGTTTTTGTATTTTAAAGAAACCCTAGAGCGCTATAACAAGAATTTTGTTATATTAAAGGGTGATAAAAAAACACGCCTAGCTAAGGCAGTGAAATGTATTAACCAACTACTTGATAAATAATGGAATTGACTGAAGCAGATAAAGTTCAGTTGGATAACCTTGGGGTGTCCACAGAAAAAGCATTGGGACAAATTGAAACGTTTAAAGAGGGCATCCCTTTTGTCCGTTTGGAAAAAGCGGCAATTGTCTCCCATGGGATCTCTAAATTTTCGGAGGCACGGGAGAAACAATTGATGGACACTTTTAAAGAAGAGAGAAACAACTTATCCCTTTTGAAGTTTGTACCCGCATCCGGAGCGGCTTCTAGAATGTTCAAGGCCATGTTTAATTTCTTGGACGCTTACGATCCCAAAAAAGAAAGTTTGGAGGCCTATATAGATCGTACCAAGGACAAAGACGTGGCAACCTTTTTTGAGGGTTATAAAAAATTCGCTTTTTATGATCTCATCCAAAACAAGATAAAGGGAAAGACCAGCTCCAAGGATGAGGAGAAATATCTTTTTGTACGTGAAATGCTGTTGGAAGAGGGGTTAAATTACGGTTTTTTCCCAAAAGGCCTGTTGCCTTTCCACCACTATGGGAGCCATAC
>NZ_VVIN01000155.1:0-1636 GCF_008711145.1 Arenibacter lacus | reverse complement strand
GTGAAAGAATAAAACGGCACCTCCAAAAAGAAAGTGCCGTTTCGAAATTAAATTTATAAATTCTCAATCCACTACTTCTGAAACAGTTGATTTTTCTATTAGAAAAATTCCGTCAAAAGCTTCTTCTATTTCAGTTTTTAGGCACATCGAATCAAATCGAATCTTATTACAATTTTTTAATTCCGTACTTCTGTTCATTAGTAAACAGCATTCTTTTCCTCCAAATTCTTGCATAATAAATTCAACAGAATCCGACTCTGGAAAATCAAGTGGAAATTTATCAACCCTAAAGCCAAATTGATAATCATTATCAGGATACAATGCCGCAGTTTCTCCACGTAGATTAGTTATTGCAAATGCTTTATATTTTTCTCCAAAAGTCATCGAAAGTCTTTGCCCCATTGGATAACAACTAATAAATCCATCAAAATCTACCGGAGTTTTTTGAATGTGAGCATTGTGGGCAACCAAAATAATCTTTTTACCAAGTGAATTTTTCAAAAACCAATCAATGCTTTCTGCCATATACTGGTCTTTTGCTCCCATATCTCCTTCAATTCCCCTTTCAGTAATGAAACTTTCCATAGCATCAGCATTATAATTCATATAAATCAAGCCTTTAACTTGATGAACTATCGATTGAAATTCTAAACTTTCTAATTTTGGTTGAAGAGTAATCAAACGAATGTAAACTTTTAATAGCAATGCTTTTAATTCATTATGTTCAGCTTCATCAAAAAGCGATAAATTTAACGCAAGCTGAGAAGTCGAATAGAAATCAAATTTCTCAGCAAGATTTAAAATCTTCTGTAAGACATCAGAAGAAACGATTGAAAGTCTTTGCAAATAATCAGATACAATACGAAAGTTTGGAAAATAAGAACCTCCATTTTTAGGAATATCCACACCTAAAAAGGTAATTTGATTATTATTGTCTTGATTATACCGACGAAGCCATAGCAAAGTATCTTTAAACTCATTTGGATAATAAAAGTGTGACAGTAACTTATCCAAATCGTCGAATGGAATTTGTGATTTTATCCACTTATCAACTTCTAATCCTTCAGAAAAACCAAACTCAAATGCCAAGGTGTCAAAATCACATTCAGTTACTAAAAACTCAATAACTTGATGCCTGAATGTAAAAAACTCTTTTATGAAATGTGCGTTTTCGCCTAAACCAACAATTGTAGAAGAATCAAAATATTCTCGAAATCGAAAAAGACTTTGTTTTATGGATGTATTATTTTCCGAATTAAACGGAAAAGTTAAGGGTTTTATATTTTTCATTATTACCTTATTTTAAATTAAAAATTAACGTACCAAATAGCAACCGTCTCAAAAAGACGATTTAATAATTTACTTTAATTTTTAATTACCAAGGCTTGCTGAAATACATAAAATGTGAATTATTTGAATACAAAGATACTAAAAATTCCTTCACATAACATCGCATTGGCAAAATGGCAGGTTAAGTGCTAAATTGAAAGTTTCTGCATTTTATTCCGCCGAATGTGTTCCACATTCGCTTTTTATTTGTAAGTTAGCTCTGTGGAAACACATCGGCTACGTTCTCGCTAAATTGAACTTTTTGTCCAATTTATCCGCCACTTCGCCAATGCGTTTCCCGTTATGT
>NZ_VVIN01000154.1:0-1656 GCF_008711145.1 Arenibacter lacus | reverse complement strand
ACTGTCTCAAAACTTGACAACTCTGTTGATAACCCCTGAGCCCACACTCAGTTCCGGCCCTTGTTTTCCGTATCTTTAAGTATGGAATACCAACAAGGAGAAGACCGTCAGCAGCTCACGCTTTACACCACCTGTCTCGATGACATGGTCCCACAGGACAATTCAGTGCGATTTATCGATCAGTTTGTAGAGAACATCAATCTACAGGACCTGGGATTTGAATCTTTGCCTTCCCAGGGAAGACCCCCGTATAACCCTGCGGATTTATTGAAACTTTACATTTATGGCTACATGAACCGCATGCGTTCTTCTCGGCAGCTGGAAAAAGAATGCCATCGCAACCTGGAAGTCATCTGGCTTTTGAAAAACCTAAAACCAGACCACAATACCATTGCCAGGTTCAGGAAGGACAACCCCAGGGCCATCAAGCGTGTGTTCCGGCACAGCGTTGAAATCGCCAAAAACTTCAACCTTATCGGAGGCATGTTGATTGCCGGGGATTCCACAAAGCTACGGGCCCAGAACAGCAAGAAGAACAATTACAACAAGAAGAAAATCAAACGCCATTTAGAATATATTGACAGGAAGCTAGAAGAACACAATGCAGCCCTTTCAACAGCTGATGGCGATGAAAGGGAGGAGTTGGCAAAACAAGTTGGGCTTAGAAAGCAACAACGCAAAAAATATGAACAGCTACAAAAGGAATTGGATAAAGATAAATCTTCCGAAAACCCCCAACTTTCCACCTCGGACCCCGACAGCAGACACCAGATTGTAAGGGGGACTATTACCGAAGTCTGCTATACCGCCCAAACCACCGTTGATGCAAAACACAAATTATTGCTTGACTACAAACTCACCAACCAAAACGACAAAAAAGCGATGGGCATGATGCTCAGGCGGGCCAAGTCCATCCTGCGGACCAATGGGTTTACCGCCCTTTACGACAAAGGCTACCACACCGGAAGCGAATTTAAGACAGCGGATGGGCTTGGAATAAAAACATTGGTGGCCATCCCGAACATCGGCAGAGCCAGTCAAGCCCCAAACCCAGCGTACAACTCCGAGAACTTTGTTTACAACAACGACACAGATACCTATACCTGTCCACAGGGAAATAAGCTCACCTCCAACCAGACGGAATATAAAGCCAGAAACTACCGATTTAAACAATACAAGACCAAGGCCTGTAAAACCTGTCCGGTGCGCAGCGAGTGCACCACCTCAAAAATCAATGGAAAGGTCATGCAGCGTTCTGAATTTACCCAAAACATACAAAACAACGCACGCCGTGTGGCTGAAAACCCTGAACTCTACAAACAGCGCCAGGCATTGGTCGAACACCCTTTTGGAACCCTGAAAAGGCAGTGGGGCTTTGATTATATACTGTCCAAAAAAGGAATCAAAAGAGCAGAAGCAGATTTTGGTTTTATGGCTCTGGCCTACAACCTAAAAAGAATGCTGAACCTGGGAGTTGGGCTCAAAGACCTAATCAAATATGCGCTGAATTGGCTTAATAAGCTGTTCTTTTTGCCCAAATCCGTCTTAGAAGCTCTTAAACTTCATTTTTACGGAAATGTGCTGTGGCGATTAAAAATGCTGTAAACAATGGGATTTTCTTATTTTTAAAAATTATATTGGTGGTTTTGAGACGGA
>NZ_VVIN01000153.1:0-1671 GCF_008711145.1 Arenibacter lacus | reverse complement strand
CAGTAAGGCTGATAGCCGGACTAGGGTCTTCAGCAACGGTAACATCAACAGATTGTATACAGTTATTGGCATCCTTTACATACACCGTATAGTTATCTGCATCTACATTGAAAAATCCGGTGATATTAGTTCCAGACCAGGTAGCGACCGTTGGGGCAGTAGCTGATGCCAGTTCCAGCTGAAACTGATAGGGGGCCATTCCATATCGGGCACTTGCGGTTATGGTACCCGCATTAGGGCCACAGTTGTCATTGGTTGCTGTAGCTGAAATTTCCAATAGGGCAGAGGACTGCTCTATCACAAAAGGATCGGAGGCGTTAACACATCCTGGATTACTACCATCCACCTCCTCAAAAAGGATGTAGTATTCACCTGGAGCCAAACCGGTCAAAGAATCCGAATAAGGTGAACCAGTAAGTCCAGTGACATTTCCTGTAATACCTGTGGTATTGTTGTTTACATAAGTAAATATCTCATAATTTACTTCCGTAGTCGTAGCAGTATATCCACTAAAGGTAAAGTCAACGGAACCATCAACAGCTCCAAAACAGCTTATATTTGAAGTTGCATCTATTGTAGAGGTTAGAGATGAATTTGTTGAAACAGGTATTTTTGCCTCCTGGATATACTCACATCCTGTATCCGAATCGTAAACGATAAAAGTATAGGTAACCCCAGGGGTAAGTCCTGTAAAATTATGGGAATTATCCGGTGCCGGTAAGGGATCTTCTGGGTGCCATTCGGGGTCGGATGAATCAAAGTCAGGAGCAGGATAAATGGCAAAATAGAAGGTTCCCGCACCCAATGTTCCATTACTTGCTTGGGCTTCTACTAACATTTCACCACTTCCTGGCGTACATCCTGCAACACCGGAGGTGGTAATTAAAACGTCAGGATTAGTGGTAATCGTAACAGTAGAAATATTTTCACAACCATTGCCGTCTATCACCCTTATGGTATAATCTCCAAAATCAAGATCTGTGAAGGTATGGGTATTGGATCCCGTTGAAGTATCGTAAGTATCGGTATAGGAATAATCACTTTTATTTATTTCATATGTATAAGGGGAAGTCCCTCCCGTTGCATCTACCGTAATGGTACCCTTTTCAGTGCCGGATGCCGAACAGGACAAATTGGTTTGCGTGATATTGGGATTGATGGCTGTAGGTTCTGTAATGGTTGCCGTAGTAGTAATGGAACAACCTTTGTCATCGATTAATGTAATTTCATAGTCTCCAGCCGGTAATCCTGTGGTCTGACTTCCATAATTAAATGATGTATTTGTTTCATAAATAGTGATGGTGTAAGGAGCAACCCCTACACTAGTATCCACTACAATATCCAAGGCTCCGCCATTGTTTCCATAACAAAGAACATTTGTTGGGGTTACACTGGTAATTACCGGGTTATTGGCCGAGGTAACGGTCACGGTATTACTTTCTGTAATACAGCCTCTTGTATCTGTAACCCTAAATCTATAAGTTCCTGGGTTGGAAGTGGTGTAGGGGAAGCCTGCCGCATAAGAAGAGTAGGTGCCACCATTAATGGCCACTTCATAAGTATATCCTGGATACCCCCCATTTACCGTTAGATTGATCTCTGCATCCGGACTCCCTGTACAATCAAGGTCCTTGGTAAGTACGGCATTCGCAGTTAGTTCTGGTTCAATTT
>NZ_VVIN01000152.1:0-1674 GCF_008711145.1 Arenibacter lacus | reverse complement strand
TAGTAAGGCTGATAGCCGGACTAGGATCTTCGGCAACGGTAACATCAACAGATTGAATACAGTTGTTGGCATCCTTTACATACACCGTATAGTTATCTGCATCTACATTGAAAAATCCGGTGATATTAGTTCCAGACCAAGTGGTAGCCGTAGGGGCAGTTGCAGTAGCCAATTCCAGCTGAAACTGATAAGGAGCCTTTCCATATCGGGCACTAGCCGTTATGGTACCCTCATTGGGGGCACAGTTATCATTGGTGGTAGTGGCCGATATTTCCAAAAGTGCAGAGGACTGATCTATCACAAAAGGATCGGAGGCATTTACACATCCCGCATTGGTTCCATTTACTTCAGTAAAGAGAATATAATATTCACCTGGGGCAATTCCACTTAAGGTTCTAGTTCTTGCAGTACCAGGAATTAAAGCGGAAGAGTTACCCGTGATTCCAGTAGCAATATTGGTCTGATACGTGAAAATCTCGTAATCTACTTGAGTGCCGCCATAGCCACTATAGGTAAATTCTACGGATCCGTCCGAAGCACCAAAGCAACTAACATTGGTGGTAGCATCTATGTTAGAAGCTAAACTGGAATTAGTAGCTACAGGAACTGTGGCTTCCTGCACATATTCACATCCAGTATCGGAATCATATACTATAAATGTATAGGTAACTCCTGGGGTAAGTCCCGTAAAATTATGGGTGTAGGGTGCTGGTGAACTAGCACCACCATCCTGAAGATACCAATCAGGATTCGTTGATGTCCAAGGTGTGGCCGGATAGATGGCAAAATAGAAAGTACCTGTACCCAGAGTCCCATTACTTGCTTGGGCTTCTACCAACATTTCACCACTTCCTGGAGTACATCCTGCAACACCGGAGGTGGTAATTAAAACGTCAGGACCAGTGGTAATAGTAACCGTGGAGGTGTTTTCACATCCATTACCGTCTATTACCCGGATTGTATAATCCCCAAAATTGAGCCCAGTGAACGTATGGGCATTGGATCCCGTAGAAGTATCGTAGGTATCCGTATAGGAATAGTCATTTTTATTTATTTCATATGTATAAGGGGAAGTCCCACCTGTTGCATCTACCGTAATGGTCCCCATTACATTTGAAGACGCCGAACAGGACAAATTGGTTTGAGTGATATTGGGATTGATGGCAGTAGGTTCTGTTATGGTTGCCGTAGTTGTAATGGAACAGCCTTTGTCATCGGTTAATGTAATTTCATAGTCTCCAGCTGGTAATCCAGTGGTCTGACTTCCGTAATTGGTTGCTGAAATTGTTTCATAAATATTAATGGTGTAGGGGGCAACACCCATACTGGTATCCACTACAATATCCAAGACTCCGCTACTGTCTCCATAACAAAGAATATTTGTTGGGGTTACACTGGTAATTACCGGGTTATTGGCCGCGGTAACGGTCACGGTATTACTTTCTGTAATACAGCCTTGCGTATCCGTTACTCTAAACCTATAGCTCCCTGGGATAGAAGTAGTGTAAGGGAAGCCTGCCGCATAGGCGGAATAGGCGCCGCCATTAAAAGCCACTTCATAGGTATATCCTGGATACCCCCCATTTACCGTTAAATTGATTTCTGCATCCGGACTCCCTGTACAATCAAGGTCCTTGGTAAGTACGGCATTCGCAGTTAGTTCTGGTTCAATTA
>NZ_VVIN01000151.1:0-1838 GCF_008711145.1 Arenibacter lacus | reverse complement strand
AATCGGGGTTTTTGGAACCAATGAAGGCTTGGAAGATGATCCGGATGGATTCTTCTTGCCTCCTCCAAAACCAAGATTGCACGAGCTGTTCTATATAGAGGGTGCCAAGAAATCGGGAATACCGGTAATTCCAGGTCGACTCTCCATGCTAACAAAAAAGCTGAACAACGATAGGGGTGTTTGTTTTTATTGCGGACAGTGTTCTAGGGCGTGTTCCGTATATGCTGATTTCTCAGCAGGAACCTGTTTAATATTTCCTGCGCAGAAGAGCGGTGGAAAGGTTAAGATTTTTGTAAACTCCGTTGTTCGTGAAGTTACTACAAACGAAGAAGGAAAAGCTACGGGAGTATCCTATATTAGTAAGGACGATCGTAAAGAATATAAACTAAAGGCAAAGGTGGTGGTCCTTGCAGCTTCTGCATGTAGCTCCGCAAGAATCCTATTGAATTCCAAGAGTAAGCAACACCCTAACGGATTGGGGAATAGCAGTGACCTTATTGGAAAGTATTTGCACGACTCCACGGGGGCTAGTAGAGCAGGTTTTATCCCTGGTCTTATGAATAGAAAAACTTCCTATAACGAAGACGGCGTAGGAGGTATGCATGTATATTCACCCTGGTGGGGAGATAACTCCAAACTAGATTTCCCAAGGGGGTACCATATAGAAGTCTGGGGTGGTATGGGAATGCCTAACTATGGTTTTGGATATAATCCCAACGACTTCAATAAATTCTTCGGCCTAAAAGTTGGAGGATATGGAGACAGCCTACGAGACGATGTTAAGAAATACTACGGATCCGTAATAGGTTTCGGAGGTAGAGGGGAAGGTATTGCCAGAAAGGACAATTACTGTGAAATAGACCCAACTACCGTAGATCAATATGGAATCCCAGTATTGAAATTTAACTATAAGTGGTCCGATTTTGAACGTAATCAGGCGAAACATATGCAGGATACCTTTGAGGAGTTGATTCACAATATGGGTGGAATACCCTTAGGAGATAAGCCTGGTAAGGAAAATGATTATGGTTTGGAAGCACCTGGTAGAATTATCCATGAGGTGGGGACCACCAGGATGGGGAACGATCCAAAAACCTCCGTGACCAACAAATTCCAACAACTACACGATGTAGATAATGTGTTTATTGTGGATGGCGGACCGTTTGTTTCCCAGGCCGATAAGAACTGTACCTGGACTATTATGGCGCTGTCTTGGAGAGCGTCAGATTACATTATCGAACAATTGAAACAGCAAAATATCTAGAAGATGGATAGGAGAAAAAGTATACAAACAATGATTTTGGGCGCCGGTGCCGCTGGTTTGGCGTTTCACGGGTGTACCCCGGAAACAAAAGCACCTGCTGAAGAAGAAATAATCAAAGGAGCTGAAGGTTTCTACGGAAGAACACCAGAAGAATTGGAGCGCGATGCCAAGTTGCATGAGGAGCAGCTTTTTAACGAGCACGAGATGGAGACCATCGCTGCCCTAAGCACCGTAATCCTTCCACCAAAAGAGCCGTTTGGCGGACCTATTGAAGCAGAAGTGCCCGAGTTTATCGAGTTTATCGGGAAAGACCTTCCTACTATGCAGATGACCTTGCTGGGCGGATTAATGTGGTTAGACCATAAGAGTAATACAGAATTTGGTGTCGAGTTTAAATCGGCCACCTTGGATCAGCAAAAGCAGATCTGTGATACCATTTGCTACCACGATCCTGAGGTACCATTAAATCAGCAGCCATTGGAAATTCAGTTTTTCCATATGTTCCGCGGACTTACCGTAACGGGATATTATACTTCCAAAGTAGGGATTGCAGATTTGGGGTATAAGGGAAATA
>NZ_VVIN01000150.1:0-1838 GCF_008711145.1 Arenibacter lacus | reverse complement strand
CATCGGGGTTTTTGGAACTAATGAAGGCTTGGAAGATGATCCAGATGGATTCTTCTTACCTCCACCAAAACCAAGATTGCACGAATTATTCTATATAGAGGGCGCCAAGAAATCGGGGATCCCGGTTATTCCTGGTCGACTCTCCATGCTTACCAAGAAATTGAACAACGACCGTGGGGTTTGTTTCTATTGCGGGCAGTGTAATAGAGCCTGTTCCGTATATGCGGATTTCTCCGCTGGGACGTGTTTGATCTTCCCAGCCCAGAAGAGCGGGGGAAAGGTCAAGATATTCGTAAACTCCGTAGTGCGCGAAGTGACCACCAATGAAGAAGGGAAAGCCACGGGCGTATCCTATATCAGTAAGGACGACCGTAAAGAGTATAAATTAAAGGGGAAAGTAGTAGTCCTTGCAGCTTCGGCATGTAGCTCCGCAAGAATCCTATTAAATTCCAAGAGCAAGCAACACCCTAATGGCTTGGGGAATAGCAGTGACCTTATTGGAAAGTACTTGCACGATTCCACCGGAGCCAGTAGGGCAGCCTTTATCCCGGGACTAATGAACAGAAAAACTTCCTATAACGAAGACGGAGTGGGAGGTATGCACGTATACTCACCATGGTGGGGAGACAATTCCAAATTGGATTTCCCGAGAGGGTATCATATTGAAGTTTGGGGTGGTATGGGAATGCCAAACTATGGTTTTGGATATAACCCGAACGATTTTAATAAGTTTTTCGGCCTAAAGGTGGGAGGATATGGCGATAGCCTACGAGAGGACGTGAAGAAATACTACGGATCCGTAATCGGATTCGGAGGTAGAGGGGAAGGTATTGCCAGAAAGGATAACTACTGTGAGATAGACCCTACTACCGTGGACAAATACGGAATCCCAGTGTTGAAGTTCAACTATAAGTGGTCCGATTTTGAGCGTAATCAGGCGAAACATATGCAGGATACCTTTGAGGAATTGATCCATAACATGGGAGGACATGCCTTAGGGGAGAAACCTGGTAAGGATCGTGATTACGGATTGGAGGCTCCGGGTAGAATTATCCATGAGGTGGGAACCACTAGGATGGGGAACGATCCCAAGACTTCCGTGACCAACAAATTCCAGCAACTACACGATGTGGACAACGTATTTATTGTGGATGCCGGACCCTTTGTTTCCCAAGCCGATAAGAACTGTACCTGGACCATTATGGCGTTGTCTTGGAGAGCGTCAGATTACATTATCGAACAATTGAAACAGCAAAATATCTAGAAGATGGATAGGAGAAAAAGTATACAGACAATGATTTTGGGCGTCGGTGCCGCCGGTTTGGCGTTTCACGGATGTACCCCAGAAACTAAAGCACCTGCTGAGGAAGAAATAATCAAGGGAGCCGAAGGTTTCTACGGAAGAACACCCGAAGAATTGGAACGCGATGCGGAGTTGCATGAGGAACAGCTTTTTAACGAGCACGAGATGGAGACCATCGCCGCACTCAGCACCGTAATCCTTCCCCCAAAGGAGCCGTTTGGCGGACCGATCGAGGCAGAAGTACCGGAGTTTATCGAGTTTATCGGTAAAGACCTACCTACCATGCAGATGACCTTACTGGGCGGATTAATGTGGTTAGATCATAAGAGTAATACAGAATTTGGGGTGGAGTTTAAATCGGCTACCTTAGATCAGCAAAAGCAGATCTGTGATACCATTTGTTTCCACGATCCTGATGTACCATTAAATCAGCAGCCATTGGAAATTCAGTTTTTCCATATGTTCCGCGGACTTACCGTTACTGGATACTACACCTCCAAAGTGGGGATTGCAGATTTGGGGTATAAGGGGAATT
>NZ_VVIN01000015.1:0-69925 GCF_008711145.1 Arenibacter lacus | reverse complement strand
TAGAGGGTCTAATCCCCTTTTTTGTTGATTTTGATTCCTGCTTATCGGAAAGTTGTAAAAGTTCACGGGGAGGAGAAATAGAAATAATTTTGGAAGACAGCCATAATTTAAGTTAATTGGGGGAAATTACTTTAACGGAAAAAAAGAATAAACCCTATGGCAACGAAAATCATTAATACGGGTATACTGTCTTTCGGGATGTCTGGTAAACTTTTTCAGGCACCCTTTTTAGAAGTGCATGATGGCTTTAAGCTTAGCGCCGTGGTAGAAAGAACTACCAAGAAAGCAAAGGAGCTTTATCCAGATATAAAAAGTTACAATAGTGTAGAGGCGTTGTTGGCAGATCCCGAAATTGAGTTAGTGGTGGTAAATACGCCTAATTATACTCATTATGATTTTGCGCTTAAGGCGTTAAATGCAGATAAACACGTCTTAGTAGAAAAGCCTTTCTGTGTCACTACTGAAGAAGCTAGGGAGTTGTTTGCCTTAGCGCGTAAAAAAGGGAAGCAGGTGCTTCCATATCAGAATAGGCGATACGATAGCGATTTCCTCTCCGTTAAAGAGGTGTTAGAATCGGGGAGGTTGGGCCCGCTGGTAGAGGCACATCTGAGGTACGATAGGTATAGGTATCATATTGGCCCCAAAGTGGGTAAGGAGACACCAGTGCCTGGGAGTGGTTTGTTATATGATCTAGGGCCTCACTTGTTGGATGCGGCAATAGCGCTTTTTGGACACCCTAAGGAGTGGAGAAAGCACACCGGACAATTCCGTCCCCAAACCCAAGTAGACGATTATGCACATATCCACCTATTGTATCCAGATGGTTTTCAGGTATTCATAACCGCCAGTATGTTGGTAGTGCAGCCTCAAGCCTCCTTTGTCTTACACGGCACTAAGGGCTCTTATATAAAACAACGAACAGATATTCAGGAAACCCAGCTGCTGGCTGGTATTGCTCCCGATGCTCCTGACTTTGGAGTGGAAGAGGCCGATAAAAGTGGGGTCTTATATACCGTAGATGAGGAGGGGAGAAAGAAGGAGGAGAATACAACGCCTATCACTTCTAATTACCTCCACTTGTTTGATGCCGTATACCAGTCCATAGTTAATGAAGTTCCATATCCGGTAAGTGAGGAAGACATTCTTCAGCAATTGGAAATATTGGAAGCCTAGCTATTAAGCTGATCCGTGGTAGCGAACCACGGCTCAGCTAGTATGTTTGATTATTGAATTTCCAGGAAAGCTTTTTTAAACAGGGGGCAGTCCCTGTTTATTTAAGGGTTAGGGCGTTTTTATCGAAACTTATTCCTTCCCATCCAGTCTTCATAAAATTGCGGATGTTTTGATGATCGTCGCCTTCCGGGGTTTGGAGTACGTCTTCACGGTAAAATTTCCCAAAACAGGCCAGGGTTTCTTCCTGGTTTAAATTTTGGAGTTGCGCAAAGGAAAATATCTTACAGGAGCCGTTATTCTGGCCAAGCTCATTATGGATGTCGCCATTTTTAAAAGCACTAGGCTCAAAATCGTAATAGGTGTCTATAAGCTGCATGGTGTCTTCAAATGCAATTCCTTTTGGGTTGTTTCTTAACTCTTCTAAAAATTTACTGATTGTCATGGTGTGAAAAATAGCTGTTCTAACGGCAAATGTAAGGCATACTAATTAATTAAATAGGCCTGCCTATTCTCTTGTGGGAATTTGCCGGCTAAAATGGCTAGCCTTAGCTAAATATCTTTATCTTTAGGTAATACATCTATCCATTTGCTTAGGATTCTTTAGAATGTTTGGTTTTCTGAGGTCTGTGTAAACGGATGGGACAAGGATAGATATGAAAATCATTAGTTAAACTAAATAAAAGCGCATTATGAAATCTTTATTAGTAAGTTGCTTACTGCTGATGGCAGCGCCCGTGATGGGACAGAAATCTACCACCCAAATTCTTCCTAAGGACATACAAATTAAAACAGCGCTTCTCCCGCTTTCCGAGGACGACAAGGAGGGAGCCATGGTTTATGGGTATGATGCCGAGGGAAAGATGACCGTATTGCGGAAAGGCACCAATAACTTGGTATGTATTGCGGATAATCCCATGAAGGATGGTGTTAGCGTAAGCTGTTATTTCTCCCAACTAGATCCCTTTATGGCCCGTGGTAGGGAGCTGTCCGCTCAAGGGAAGACAGTAGCTGAGATTAGGGAGATTAGGGGGAACGAAATTGCCTCTGGGGCTTTAAAAATGCCTGGGGAGCCAAGTATGCTCTATGTGTATTACGGGAAATCGGAGGATTATGATCCCAAGACCGGTAGTTTAGAAAATGGCAAATTTAGATATGTGATCTATACCCCCTTTGCAACGGTAGAATCTACTGGCTTGCCTGCCAAGCCGCATGCTCCAGGGATGCCATGGTTAATGGATCCTGGTACCCATAGGGCGCATATCATGGTAGGGCCCTTCAATTAGGGATCGCTAGTATAGTAAGAATAGTAAGATGCTAGATGGTTTATCCTGTTGAGGGTGAAGTGTTTGGTAGGATCGTTTTTATTATATTTGAAAGTGTTAAAATGATGTTATGGAAACATATGCTACCGCCCTCTTATATGCCATTCCGTTTTTTGTAGTGCTACTTGCCCTAGAGATAGGGTATGGCTTTTTTGTGAAAAAGCAGATGCATAAGGTGATGGATACGGTTTCTAGCATTAGTTCTGGTCTCACAAATATTATTAAGGACTCTTTAGGGCTTGCCCTAATCGTGGTTTCCTATCCGTTTTTATTGAAGCACTTGGCAATAACGGAAATTAAGGCTACTTGGTTGGTTTGGCTGGTTGCTTTTCTGGTGCTCGATTTTGCTGGGTATTGGAATCATAGGCTGAGCCATAAAGTGAACATTTTCTGGAACCAGCATGTTATTCACCATAGTAGCGAAGAGTTTAATTTGGCCTGTGCCTTACGACAGCCAATTTCTAATTTGATAGGCTATTTTTCAATATTGCTTATTCCCGCCGCCTTATTGGGGGTGCCGCATAAGGTTATCGCGGTGTTGGCTCCTATTCACTTGTTTGCCCAATTTTGGTATCACACGAGACATATTAATAAAATGGGGTGGTTAGAGTATGTGTTGGTCACCCCTTCCCAACACAGGGTGCATCATGCCATTAATCCGGAATATATAGATAAGAATTTAGGTCAGATACTTTGTATTTGGGACCGCATGTTTGGTACCTTTCAGGAGGAGTTGGAGGAGGTGCCCCCACAATACGGGGTGCTTAAGCCGGCGGCTACGTGGAATCCAATTCTGATCAACTTCCAGCATTTATGGCGAATGATAAAGGATGCTTGGTATACTGGTAGCTATTGGGATAAAATACGCATTTGGTTTATGCCCACCGGATGGAGGCCTGCCGATGTGATACTATCTCATCCGGTGGAGGGTATAAAAGATGTGTATCAGTTTAAGCGATACAGCCCAAAAGCAACAATAGCATTGAAGTTGTATTCGGTTTTACAGATGATTCTGAGTTTGCTGCTCATGATGTTTATGTTTTATAATTATGGGGCTATAGGATTTGAAGGTCTTTTGTGGTTCAGCGGATTTATTTTTGTGGGGATCTATGGGTATACCACCCTTATGGATGGAAAAAAGCAAGCCGTATGGATAGAAGCGGGGAGGGGTCTTGCAGGTATTGCCTGGCTAGGACTCTATGGGGATTGGTTTGGATTGGGCGGTTATTTATACGGCGCCGAATTAGGGATGCTGGTTTATTTTATAGGAACCATCCTAGGCGGAGTCTATTTTACGTTTTTGGAACCTAGGGAAGGGAAAAACACCCTTCAAGCGGAGCAGGAGCAGCATCCAAAAGAAGAGAAGCTTGGAGTAATGTAGAAAGAACTCCCGCCTGTTTTCTAGGGGGTAGTTTGGTCGCATTAAGATAGAAGGCTAGTTAGTATTGGTAAATACGGAAGTTGTGTTAGAAGGCCTTAAAATTGGATTATAGGCCCTGTATTAGCCTCAATACCCCGTGAGCTATACATGGCTTCATATATACTTTAGGAATAGGCTAATAAAAGAGATTGTAGGGTAAATTCATTATAGGTAATTTTAATGAAACCATCCTAAGCTCAGGATTCAATAATATCCTAAGCGGGCAGTAGTTCATTAAAGTTTGGCTTTTATTTCTTGATTAACCAAGGCAATATACTTTTGCATGGCTTCTTCCATTCCCACATTTTTGGCCTGTATAAGAGCATTGGCCTTAAAGGCATTAATTAAAGGGGTTCTGCTGCCCGGGTGACTAAAGTTGCGGTTAGCAATCTTGAAATAGGCGTATAACTTAAGCAATAAATCTGCTGGTAGCGGATCCGTGTAATCGTTTACAAAGTTTACCGCCTCCAAAAATTCCTTATGTAGTTTACTTTCCGTTTCCATGTTATTCCTCAACCTTAGTGGTTGCTATGCATGTTTTAGCTCCAATGACCTTTTGACCCAGTTGAACGCATATAGCGCTATCTAAGGGTAGGAACAAATCTACTCTGGAGCCAAATTTAATAAATCCTGCGTCTTCCCCTTGGTGAACGCTTTCGCCAACTTCCGCGTAGTTTACTATTCTACGGGCCAATGCACCAGCAATCTGGCGGTAAAGAATATCCCCAAACTTTGGAGTATTAAGTACTACCGTGGTTCGCTCATTCTCTTCGCTGGATTTTGGATGCCAGGCAACCAAAAATTTACCCGGATGGTATTTGGAGAATTTAATAACTCCCGTAGCAGGATAACGGGTGACATGTACGTTAATAGGTGACATAAAAATAGAGACTTGTAGGCGTTTGTCCTTAAAGTATTCTGTTTCCTCTACTTCTTCTATAACCACTACCTTCCCATCTACCGGTGCTATGATGTGGTCAAAATTATTAGTGCTTTTGCGGGTGGGATTTCTAAAAAATTGAAGGATCATAATTAGGGTAATCAATGCCCCAATCTGTAGCCCCAGTTTTAGCCAGTTGATATCAATAAAATAATGAGCCAACAAAACAACCGAACAAACCAGTATAAACGTGGTTACAATAATCTTCTGTCCTTCTTTATGAAACATTCTTAAACATTGTTAAAGTTAAATATGCAAATGGTGCGGCAAAAACCAAACTATCCAAACGATCTAACATACCTCCATGGCCTGGTAAAATGGCTCCGCTGTCCTTTACTCCGGCTGCTCTTTTAAACTTGGATTCAACCAAGTCTCCCAAGCTTCCTGCTACTACAATAACCGATGCCAGGATCAGCCATTGGATAAGGGAAACATTGGTTTCGTATTTGGACATGAAATATGCAGCAATCAACGCAAATACGTATCCTCCCACGGTACCTTCTATGGTCTTTTTAGGCGAAACTGAGGGGTATAACTTTGTTCTACCCACACTTTTTCCTACCAAGTAAGCAAATGAATCATTCACCCAGATCAAGATAAAAATACCCATGATCAGAAATTGTGCAAAATCACTGTCCTTATATGGAATCATGGTTAGGAAGATACATCCACCACCTATATAAAATAATCCTATTAAGAATTTTTGAAGGTTGTTGAACAATTTTTCCTTTCCAGAAAACAAATAAAATAACAATGCAAAATTAACTGTTATTGTTGCGAACATCAAAATATTAATGAGAATCTTATCTTGAACAAGATAGATAAAGGCCCACCACAATCCTAGGTAGGCTATAAAGACGTGGTAACCTCTAAGCTTTACCATACGTTTGTATTCGTAGAGGCAAATAAGACCGAAGGTCATAAACAGGAAGTCGAATGCATCGGAACTTAAAAATATGGCCGATAAAAGTAAAATAACAAATACAGCGCCTGTGAGTAACCGCCTTAAAATTTCCTTCATATTATAAGTCTTCCAGAAGTAATAGATATAGATTTTTAGAACTACTTCCGTAAGTTAAGAAATCATCAGAGTTTTCATTGGTGGGCATAAAATGTTTAATGGTTGTGATATTGGCCGGAATTTGCTTTTTATACTTCTTGTTGATTGTTTTTAATCCCTCCTGAATGGATTCTACCAATTGGCTAGTGGTGGCATAAACGATTAAATTGGAAGGGAGCTCATTCAGTTTTCTTTCCCGTAGTTGATTAGAGCAGACCAATATGGAGCCATCTTGACCAATTAGGTGTTCGCAGGTAGTAAAAAAGACGTTACTTTTACTGGGTTGATCCGTAAAAGTAACGTCTTGTTTAGAGAACTTTTCTTCCAAACGCTTATCCATTGTGAAAAACGTCTGGTCTTGCCATTGATTTTCTATAATAATATTGTCTAAATGGCCGTATACCTCTTCAATGGAATCGCAATAAAGGAATTTACCTCCATTGCTTTTAAAGTTTATGGTGAACTTTTCGTCTACGGGGATCTGTAGATCGGGCATATGCTGCCCTCTAGTCTCCTTTGTTTCCTTGGAAACTTGTTTTTTGCCTCCCCCAAAAAGTTTTTTAAACAAATCCATTAAAATTTAAACGCCTCATTAGCAATCGGTTCTAAGAAAACAACGGATTAAAACAGGTTTTATTTCTCTGCCTGTGGCTCAATCTTGTTTTTGTCTTCTGCTTCGGTTCCTTCTACGTCCTTTATCGTATCGGTATCCGTAGTTTCCGCTGTGCCCTTCTTTTTATTCTTATCGGCAGCTTCTTCGGCCTCCAATAATTGGTCTTTTTCAAAAGGGCGTTTCCCAAATATTTTCTCTAAATCGTCCTTAAAGATAACTTCTTTTTCCAATAATCGCTCAGCAAGTTCTTTTAGCTTGTCCTTGTTTTCGCTTAGAAGTTTAATAGCTCTTTGGTATTGTTCCTCTATCAACTTAGAAATTTCCGAATCAATATCTTGGGCAGTTTTCTCACTATAGGGCTTGGTGAAACCGTACTCATTCTGTCCAGAAGAATCGTAGTAGGTGAGGTTTCCAATCTTATCGTTTAGACCGTAAACGGTTACCATGGCTCTTGCTTGTTTAGTGATTTTTTCTAAATCGCTAAGCGCTCCGGTAGAGATCTCATCAAAGATTACCTTTTCTGCGGCTCGGCCTCCTAAGGCGGCACACATCTCATCCTTCATTTGATCTGGTCTAACAATTAGACGTTCTTCCGGTAGGTACCAAGCGGCTCCTAAAGATTGTCCTCTGGGGACAATAGTTACCTTTACCAAGGGGGCAGCATGCTCCAGCATCCAGCTTACGGTGGCGTGTCCGGCCTCGTGATATGCAATAGTTTCTTTTTCCCTAGGCGTAATAATCTTATTCTTTTTCTCTAATCCGCCCACAATTCTATCTACAGCGTCTAAGAAATCTTGCTTATTAACTGCTTTCTTTTCTTTACGTGCTGCAATTAAGGCCGCTTCGTTACATACGTTGGCAATATCTGCACCAGAGAATCCAGGAGTCTGCTTCGCTAGGAAGTCTACATCCAAGGTTTCCGCGGTTTTAATAGGTCTTAAATGAACCTCAAATATCTCTTTTCGTTCCCTAATGTCTGGAAGGTCTACATAGATCTGTCTATCAAATCGTCCAGCCCTCATTAAAGCCTTATCCAGAACATCCGCCCTGTTGGTAGCGGCAAGTACAATAACATTGGTGTTAGTGCCAAAACCGTCCATTTCCGTCAATAATTGGTTAAGGGTATTTTCCCTTTCGTCGTTAGATCCGGTGAGGCTATTCTTTCCTCTGGCCCTACCAATTGCATCAATCTCATCTATAAAAATAATAGAAGGGGATTTATCCTTTGCTTGTTTAAATAAGTCCCTAACCCTAGAGGCGCCCACCCCTACGAACATTTCCACAAAATCTGATCCAGAAAGGGAAAAGAAAGGAACTTGGGCTTCTCCTGCAACGGCCTTGGCCAATAAGGTTTTACCAGTTCCTGGAGGTCCTACTAAGAGGGCTCCTTTGGGGATTTTTCCTCCCAGAGAAGTGTATTTATCAGGATTCTTAAGGAATTCTACAATTTCTTCCACTTCTTCCTTAGCGCCTTCCAAACCAGCAACGTCCTTAAAGGAAGTTCTGGTGTCTGTCTTTTCGTCAAAAAGTTTTGCCTTAGATTTTCCGATGTTGAATATCTGTCCGCCTGCACCACCACCGGCACCGCCAGACATACGTCTCATCAGGTAGATCCAAATACCTATGATTAAGATAAAGGGTAAAAGGGTAAAAATAAGATCGCCAAATACGTTGGATTCTTGGTCGTAGACCACCTCGGTATCCAAACTGGTATTCTCGTCTTTAATAGCTTTTATTTCATTCTCAAAATTCTGCTGATCCCCGTAATTCACGGTGTATTGCGGGGTAGCCGTAGCACTCATGGAAAAGGCTGGATCCGACACATCTTTGTGAACGGATTTCTTAAGTGCCTCTGGATGAAGGAATACCTTTGCCTGTTTGGTATTGGTGATTACCAGGATTCTTTTGATGTCCCCATTTCTCAGAAATTCATGTAGTTCTGAGGTAGTCGCTTTTTTGGTGTTTGCAAAATTTCCACTACCGAAAAATTGAAACCCAATAAGCATTACTGCTATAATTCCGTATATCCACCAAGTATTAAATTTTGGTTTTTTAGGACCTGTATTATTTTCTTTTGCCATTATTCTTTTTTACTGATTGAAGCTACTTTCAACTAAGGTTACCTTGGCGTCTCCCCAAAGACCTTCTATGTCATAATATTCTCTAACCCGTTTCTGAAAGACGTGCGTCACAACGTTGACATAGTCCATTAACACCCATTCGGCATTATCAGAGCCTTCTACGTGCCATGGTTTGTCTTGTATAGCCTTACTTACAATTTTTTGGATAGAGCCCGCTATGGCGTTAACATGGGTGTTGGAAGTACCGCTGCATATAATAAAGTAGTCACAAACAGTGTTCTCAATTTCTCTAAGATCTAGTAATTTAATATCGTGCCCTTTAACTTCTTCTATGCCACTTATGATTAAAGCGATTAACTCATCTACGCTACTTTTCCTTTTTTGCATTCAATAAATTTATTTCTACAAAGTTATTATAATTTTGTTTTTTTAAGCATTGTTTTTAACAATACATTATATTATAAACATACAATTGTAAATGCAGTTAATCAAACTTAGTGCCACGGAATCTACAAATGCGTATTTAAAGGACTTAATGCAGCATCGACAACTTGTAGATTTTACCGTTGTAACCACCGAAAAACAGACGAAGGGTAGGGGGCAAATGGGCACTAGTTGGATTTCTGAGCCTGGTAAGAACCTGACCTTTAGTGTGTTGAAGCGATATGAGGGCGTGACGGTAGCACAGCGGTTTTGGATCAATATAAGTGTCTCCTTAGCCATCCATTCTGCCTTAGACCAACTGGAAGTGCCTAGTTTAAGAATTAAATGGCCCAACGACATTATGTCAGGTCGGACTAAGATTTGCGGTATTTTAATAGAAAATATCCTTTCGGGGCAGTTAATTCATAGCTGTATAATAGGAATCGGACTCAATGTAAACCAATTAAATTTTCAAAACCTGCCCAAGGTTTCCTCCCTAAAGCTATTATTAGGGCGCGATTTTGACTTGGAAAAGGTGCTTCTGGCAATCATAGACCAGTTAAAAAAATATTTAAAGCTCCTGGAAGAGGGGCAATTTAAGGAGCTGGGTAGTCAGTATGAAGCGCGACTTTTTAGAAAGGGGATGCCTACTGCCTTTAAGAATAAGGAGAACCAATTGTTTATGGGGATGATACAGGGCGTGTCCCGTACTGGAAAGCTGTTAATCCAATTAGAGGATGATAGCGTGCAGGAGTTCGATCTAAAAGAGGTGCAGATGATGTACTAGCATAAGCAAGTTGTAAGGCTTTAGTCTGAGCAGGGCATTTTCTCTAGTTAGGCTTCTGGTGATGAAAATAAATTGGGTTGAAACTACCTATTCCTAGGTTAAAACACCTTTTAAAACTGCGGTAGTATCAACCCTCGCTGGGTATTTTTATCTCAAGTTTTAAAGCTTGGCTAGATTTTCGGACAGGGTACCCATAAAATTAGTGATGGGCGATTTAATCATCATTGCCATCATGGCATTGAATTCACCCTCAAAACTTAGGGTTACCTCACTCTGAGCCTCGCTTACTTCAGTAATATCTGCCGTTAAGGTGAAAGGAAGTTTGTCACTAGCAGCTCCAAGAACAACTTGGGAATGGGGGGTTTGATCTTTTTTCTGAAGGACAATTTCCGGCATTCCCTTCAAAGCAAATAAAAACCGATCCTCATTAAGGACTTCAAACTTGCTGATGTTGCTGGGCATTAAAGTTTCAAAATTCTTTATGTCGTTCAGAAAATCGAAAACTTCCTTATTGCTTTTGTTTACGGTTCTTTTTGGTGTCTCTAAATGCATAGCTTATAATTGCCAGGTAGCGGGATTAGATCGCCACTCCATTAGTGTTTTATATTGTTCCTCCTTTATATAATTTGTTTCAGTGGCCTGCTGTAGAAGGTGGTCGTAATCGCTTAAGGTGTGCAGTTCCACATCGCTTTTCGCAAAATTTTCTGTAGCAATTGGGAATCCGTAGGTAAATAGTGCCAACATGCCTTTAACATTGGCGCCACTGCTCTCCAGTGCTTTTACAGCGTTTAGGCTGCTTTTCCCTGTGCTTATTAAATCTTCTATGACAACCACATTCTGGTTGGGTTCCAAATGTCCCTCAATTTGATTTTGACGTCCATGGGATTTTGGCTCTGGTCTTACATAAATAAATGGGAGTCCCAAGTATTCTGCTACCAACATTCCAATTCCTATGGCACCGGTGGCTACCCCGGCAATTACATCTGGTTTACCATATAGGGTTTCTAATTGTTTGCCCATTTGCTCCCTCATATAATTTCTAATAACCGGATAGGAAAGTACGATACGGTTATCACAATAAATAGGAGACTTCCAACCCGAAGCCCACGTAAAAGGATTTTCAGGTTTCAACTTAATTGCATTAATTTGCAACAGAAGTTCGGCCGTTTTTTTTGCTGTGTCTTTGTCTAAAACCATAACGCAAATGTATAAAGTTTTTGTTAATGAGTCACCGTTGATTTTAACAAATAAATTGTCAGACAATACTAACGGCAAGTATTTTATGTTAAATGCCTCCTCTATTAATGAGGCAATCAGCGCGTTGTCCAGTAAAAAGCTCAAAGAAGCTTTTATTTATCATCCCAATAAAGAAGAAATCCTTAAGAAGTTTTCCAAGAAAATACCGCTTGTTGTAGCTGCAGGGGGAGTAGTAACCAATAAAGAGGGGAAAGTCCTATTTATTTACCGCGAAGGTAAATGGGATCTTCCAAAAGGAAAATTGGATAAGGGAGAGACTATAGAGGAATGTGCATTGCGGGAAGTTGAGGAGGAGACTGGAGTGAAAGGCTTGAAGATTGAAAATTTTCTAAAGACTACCTACCATATTTTTAAGCGGAATGGCGGCTATAAATTAAAAGAGGTTCACTGGTTTGCGATGCGAACCAATTACAAGGGCGAATTGGTAGGGGAAGCTAGCGAGGGAATAAAAAAAGTAAAATGGAAAGGGCCTAAGAAAATTAAAAAGGCATTGGAGAACTCCTACGCTAATATTAGGATCTTATTTAAGGAGTAGTTAATCCTTTAAAAGTCGGTATACGGGGTATTGCATATGGTAGGGGTCATAAGGTTTGGATTGTTGGTAAATCCAGTCTAATTGTGCATACCAATTGCTAGAAAACTGGGGATCCTGCTCTTTTTTCAACAAAAACCCTGCCTTCAATTCTGGGTTCTCCTTTAAGAGTTGCAGGGCAATGTCCTCAAAAACATAGGGCGAAAAACCTTCTTTTCGCTGAAGAATGGCATCAAAAAAATTCCAGTTAAAAAATGAATCGGTGGCCTCCGGTTCCAAGGTTTCCAGTAAATACCGCAACCCTTTCTGATTGGTAGGAACTAGAATATCCCCTGGGGTGAATTCAATTTTTTCCGTACTGGCTATTGCCTTGGTGTTGTAGTGAGGGAAATGGCCCTCATAGGAACTCTGGTAGGTCTCGTAGCTTTCTATGGTGTATTTTTCTACTTGGTACGTACGCGACTCTTTTAATATTTCAAAATTAATCTGATTGCTTTCTAGTAGTTTGATTACGTTGTCCCAGCCTTTTTTGATTAGATAGGCCTTTGGGATCTCTACTTCCTTAGTGGGGACATAATAATTGTGATAGGGAACTTCCTTGGTGAATGGTCTATTCCGGTCGTATTTTAATCTAGGGAAGCCTGTTACTTCACTGGTAAGAGTGTCTGCGGCATATCCCTTAAATTTTAAAACGCTGCTTTGGGTGGTGTCTATTGCCCATTGTAGGGGGTAGGTTGTTTTTTCTAGGTACCACTGAAAGCTGGATTCTCTTAATTGTTTTATTTTTTGATGATCCCGCTCTGCTAGGTCTAATAGCTGTTTCATTAACTCATAGGTGCCTTTTACCCTTTGTTTGTAAGGTTTAAGCATATGGGTTTCTACCATTAGGCCTAGCGTATTCCAAAGGGCGGTATACCCGGTGGAATAACGGGGATAGTCCATAAATTGGGGAAAACCCTTTTCGGGCACGGTATTAAATACATTTACATAAGGGGTAATATCCCAGCCGTTATTTTTCAAGTAAGCTTCTAAGGTGGGCATCATTTCCTGGTGTAGGTACTTACCCAATTCACCATCTAGCTTGTTGTGTTGGGTGAATAAATGTGTGATGGTATATTGGTAATCGGCCCCATTGCTTACGTGGGTGTCTATAAATATGTCTGGTTTTACCAGGTGGAATATATTGAAGAAAGTATGGGCGTTTTTTGTGTCGCCCTTAATAAAATCGCGGTTAAGGTCATAGTTTTTTGCATTCCCTCTAAAACCGTAGGAAATTGGGCCGTTCTGGTTGGCTCTGGAGGTGGAGTTTCTGGCTAGCGCACCACCAATATTGTAAACGGGGATGGTGACTAAAACCGTGTGTTTTGGAGGGGTAATCTTTTTAAGTGCCAGGTCGCGGTACAATAGCATGCTAGCATCGATACCATCGCTTTCCCCTGGATGAATGCCATTGTTGATGAGAAGTACGCTTTTTTCCTGGCCAATCTTATGAAAATTAAATTGGGCATCGGCGTTATACGTCACTATATGAAGGGGGTGGCCACTGTCCGTTGTGCCTAGGGTTCGTATGTTTATTTCAGGAAATTCCCTGGCTAGTGTAGTGTAAAAATCAATGGTCTGTTGGTAGGTTGCCGTCGCTTCGCCCTTGCTGCTTTCAAAAACGGTGGTGAACTCCTTAGGCTCGCTTTCTTCTTTGGGTTTGCAAGATAGGAGGCAGAGTATTGCCGTAAGCGCTAATAGAGGCTTCATGATATGACTTTGATTTTTCTAGTGGGTGGTCTAAGAGGTGTCCCCATGCTTGATAACAGGTTTGTGCTTAGCTCCAATGCACGGGGGTATCCTATAATTTCATTCGATCAAAGTTTGGGGCAAGGTTAAGTGGTTATCACATTGGTGATTTCCACAATGTCTTCCTTGCGTATGGGTTTGCTTTTAAAAGCAATTGGGTGATGGGTGGTTGTTTTAAATTCTTCGGATTTATCCTTGTCGTTCTGATCAATGGAAGAACTAACAATATTGATGTTTACCGATTTGCTTGCCGGTAGTTTAATAAATTCTTCCAAAAACTCCCATCCGTCCATTACTGGCATGTTAATATCCAAAAATATAATATCTGGAAGCTCCTTGTTCTCCAGCAATAGTTTCTGTACGTGGTTTATGGCCAGTTGACCATTTGGGAATTCCAAAATTTGATCGCAATCTACCACTGCATTCAGTAATTTTTTAATTCCGTATACGGTGATAGGATCATCGTCTACAATGAATATCGAATTAATTTTCCTCATTGAAATATAAATTTATAGTGGTACCAACCCCAACCTCGCTTTGGGCATTTACTTTTCCTTCCATGGTCTCGATCTGATTTTTTACGATGTATAACCCCATTCCTTTGGCCTCTGTATTGCTATGGAAGGTTTTGTACATCCCAAACAATTTTTTGCTGTGCTTCTTCATGTCTATCCCTAAACCATTATCCTCTATCCGCAGAACCGTATAATTTGGAACGTGGTGTAAGCTGATGTTTATAATGGGAGGCACATCGGGCTTCCGGTATTTAATGGCGTTGGTAATTAGTTCGGTTATTATACTTTCCAGATAGGATGGGATAACGTTAATACGCGTCTCCATCGGAATCTCAGTAACAACGGTAGCCTTGTGTTCGTCTAAGCTAGGGTTTAGTTTTTCTAGAACGCTGTTAAGTGTTTTGTGTAGTACTACCTCTTTTTTACTGTTATTAGCCTCTGTGTTAATGGCCACTATGTCATTTAAATTGTGGAGAGTTTCCATTAGGTTGTTAGAGGCATCCGTTAACATACGGATAATGTTTTCGCGCTCTTCCTGATCTTCTTCCTCTGTAAGAAAATCTAGTAACATAGAGAAATTGGCCGAGTGCGATCGTAGGTTATGGGAAACGATATACGCAAAATTGACCAGCTTTTTGTTTTGTTGGGAGGTAACGTTTATAAGGCTTTTTAATTCCTTCTCCTTTTGTTTTATATGGGAAATATCCATGGTAATACCTACCAATCCAGTAGTCTCCCCGTTTGTGCCTTTTAATGGGATCTTGGAACTGAGGTAGTAATTACTGGTCCCATCCGGATTTTGTTGGCTAAATTCCTTGTGGATCATGGGAATTTGTGAAATCATGACCTCTAAATCCTCTTCCCTGCTTTGTTCTGCTGTTTCTTTGTCGTAAATATCAAAATCGTCCTTGCCAATAATATCCGCTTCGTGGGCTATTCCGCAATGATCCAATTCTGATCGGTTGGCTAATATTTTTTTGGATTCGGTATCCTTTATGTAAATGCGTATCGGTAAATTGTTGATAAGGGTTTTTAGGAGGTGTTCGTTGTTTTTAGTTTGATGTTCCTTTAGGACATAATCTGTAATGTCCTGTACAATACCTATCAACCCTATATAAACACCATTTTGGTACAGGGGTTTCCCTGAAACATTTACCCATTTCTGATTTCCTTTGGCGGTTGTGATCTGTAATTTTTCGTTCCAGGAAGTTTTCTTTTCCATGGCGGAGTAAATGGCCATGGAAATGGTGTTGCGATCGTATCCTATTTTATGAAAATCTATATAGTTGTCTAGGGTGAGGCCAGTGTTGTCTTCTATCTCCAGCAAAGTTAGAATCATAGGGCAGGAGGTGAAAATATCTTGTTCCTGGTGGTATTCCCAGTTTCCTATTTTTCCTTTTTCCTCGGTCTCTTTTAGGATAAATTGGAGTCGGTTTAACTGTTGCTCCTTTTGTTCCGTTTGGGTAATGTCCTCTGCTTGGACAATAGCGCCAATCACGTTTTCGGCTTCATCATACCAGGGGAAGATTTCCCATTGGTACCACTTTGTTCCTGCGTTCTTATCGGTATAGCGCTCCTTAAAACTTTCAGCTCTCTTTCCTTTGATGCATCCTAGAACACTATTGGTCCATTGCGTGCTTTCCCAGCCTAAGAGATCCTGAATTTTTTTATGCTTATAATTACAGGGTGGGAAATTAAACTCTTCTACCCATTTGTCCGAGGCAAAAACAACCTTACATTCCCTATCTATAAACGCAGTGGCTTGGGGTAGCTGTTTTATCAGAAATTGATTAGAGATGACTGGATTGTTCTTAAGCATTAAATCTAATTTATTGCAATATTATTTTTTTTCTTCTAATAATGGTAGTATTTGTTGTGAATGCCCCTATTATGGTGGTGTAAGACTTTGAATGGGAGGAAGATGATCCCTGAATGTTGCTCATTAGGATGCTTATTGCCATATTTCCGAGTGGTCAAAATTCTTAAATTTTATTGCACGCTTACGGAACTGGGCACCAAGCCGGTATAATCCCCGCCATTACGAATTACATCCCTTACAATAGAAGAACTAATATACGATTTTCCTGATGATGTAAGTAAGAAAACAGTCTCAATTTCAGAGAGCTTACGATTGGTATGGGCTATGGCCTTTTCAAATTCGAAGTCCCCGGGGTTTCTAAGTCCTCTTAAAATAAATTCTGCATCCACTTTTTTGCAGAAATCAACAGTAAGTCCTTGGTAGGTTTGGACGCTAATTTTAGGTTCGTCCTTAAATGCTTCGGAAATAAATCGTTTGCGTTCTTCCAGGGAAAACATATAATTTTTATCTGTATTTACCCCAATGGCAATGATCAGCTCATCAAAAAGGGTAATACCCCGTTTAATAATATCATAATGTCCCAAGGTAACAGGGTCAAAGGATCCTGGAAAAATAGCGCGTTTTTTCATTTTTATGGATTAGTAATGCCTCTATAATAGGTTGGGAAATTAGGTTGAATCATCCTGTAGGGCAAACTCTTTATATTGGTTTTATGCCGCAAAGTTACTTAATTTCTTTCAAAGCTTGCCAAATGGCACTTTCAAAGAGTTCTGAAAGTGAAATGCCAGCGGCAGCGGCCTGTTGGGGTAAGATACTTTCGTTCGTCAATCCAGGCGTGGTGTTCATCTCTAACATATAAGGCTCGTCACCTACAAAAATAAACTCACTTCTAGAGTATCCCTTCAATTTTAGGGTGTCATAAGCCAGTTTGGCAATATGCACCACTTTTTCTTCTTGTATTTTTGAGATTCTAGCAGGCGTAATTTCTTGGGCTTCACCCTTGTATTTTGCCGAATAATCAAAGAAATCATTTTCGGATACAATCTCTGTGATGGGTAGTACCGTGGTTTTCCCTTTGTATTGGATAACCCCTACCGAGACTTCGGTACCGTCTAAAAAAGATTCTATAAGGATCTCATCGTCTTCCATAAAAGCTTTTTCTATTGCTTCTGGCAGTTCTTCCTTGCTGTATACCTTGGTAATGCCAAAGCTAGAACCGGCTTTGTTGGCTTTTACGAAACAGGGAAGTCCCACCGTATCTATTATTTTGTCGTGTTTAATGGGGTCGCCTTGGTTGAGGTAATAAGAGGTGGCCGATTTTATTCCGTAGGGTTTTAGTACACTTAGAAGATCCCGCTTGTTAAAAGTTAGGGCTGCCTGATAGTAATCACAGGAAGTGTGTGGGATGCCCAAGAGATGAAAATAGGCTTGCATAATGCCGTCTTCGCCCGGAGATCCGTGAATGGCATTAAATACACAATCAAAACTAAGGGTCTCCTGATCCAATTTTACGGTAAAATTGTGCTTGTTTACCATGTGCTCCTCTTGGTTATCATCTACCAAGACCCACTTGTTCTCAAGAATATGAATTTTATAGGCGTTAAATTTCTCCTTGTTCAAATTTTGAAAAACCACTTCCCCGCTCATCAGGGAGATTTCGTACTCGCTAGAATAGCCACCCATAATAATGGCAATGTTTTTTTTCATCCTTCAAAATTAAAAGTTCCCAAACTATAAGAGGTTCAATTCCATTATCTTATTGCCGTTGGATTTCGGTAAGGGTCAGTTATTTTTAGGTTTTTAGGCCAGTCTTATCATTCGGCAAATATCATGCATTCAAAACAAAGAAAAAAGCATTCGGTTTTCTATCTTTGTCGTTTAAGAAAATAAATTATGCTGAACTTTTTCAAATTTCTAATTAGCAGGGCATTCTTAATACAGTTAATACTGGCATTAGTGGCTTTGGTATTGCTGGTATTTGGTGCCATGCATTGGTTGAAACTGACTACTAACCACGGGGAGTTTGTGGAAGTCCCGGATTTGTCCGGGCTTTCCGTAATGGAAACCAGGAGCTTGGTAGAGAAATCCGGACTGCGCTTTTCAGTGTTGGATTCGGCAAACTACAACCCGTCTTATCCCAAGTTCTCCATTATAGATCAAAATCCGCCAGCGGGTAGTGAGGTTAAGGAGGGGAGAAAAATATATATCACGGTAAATCCGTCTGGATATAAAAAAGTTACCATACCCAATATAATTCAAGTTACCCAAAGAAATGCTAGTTCCATGCTCAAGGCGGTTGGCTTAGAGGTAGAGCGGGTAACCTATGTGGACGAACTTGGAAAGGATATGGTGTATCATATAAAGCATAAGGGGAAATATGTGGCTCCTGGGGATAAATTGCCAAAAACCTCCAAGATTGAATTGGTTTGTGGTAACGGTAATATTTCCGAGAGAGCTCAAATTAAGTCAGATTCAGAATAATTATGGAAGAGAGGGACGATTTGGAAATGAATGATGACGACTTGTTTGAGCATCATAGTTTTATTGCATCCAAAGGGCAAGACCCCCTAAGGGTAGATAAATTTTTAATGAATTTTATTGAGAAAGCTACTAGAAATAAAATTCAACAGGCTGCAAAAGATGGACATATTTGGGTAAATGGCAGTACGGTAAAGCAAAATTATAGGGTTAAGTCTGGGGATCATGTGCGGGTATTGTTTCCTCATCCACCACACGAGTTTTTATTGACGCCAGAAAATATTCCTTTAGATATTGTTTATGAGGATGAGGTGCTAATTGTGGTGAATAAACCTGCTGGGATGGTAGTACACCCTGGTCACGGTAATTATTCTGGGACGCTAATCAATGCACTCTTACATCATCAGGAGAATTTGCCTGTAAATAGTGATGACCGCCCAGGGCTTGTTCATAGGATAGATAAAGATACCTCTGGGTTATTGGTGGTGGCTAAAACGGAGGCGGCCATGACTCATTTGGCAAAGCAGTTTTTCGAAAAAACCAGCGAACGCGAATACATCGCGTTGGTATGGGGAAATGTAGAAGAAGATGAGGGGACTATAGAAGGCCATATAGCAAGGAATCCAAAGAACAGACTGCAAATGTCGGTTTTTCCTGAAGGGGACCAAGGCAAGGAAGCTGTGACCCACTTTAAGGTGTTGGAGCGACTAGGTTATGTGACCTTAATATCATGTAAATTGGAAACGGGCAGAACCCATCAAATAAGGGTACATTTAAAATATATTGGTCATACATTATTTAATGATGAGCGGTATGGTGGGGAAAAAATATTGAAGGGTACCACATTTACCAAGTACAGGCAGTTTGTAGAAAATGCCTTTAAAATTCTACCAAGACAGGCACTACATGCCAAGACTTTGGGGTTTGTGCATCCCGTTTCGGGGGAATACATGCGGTTTAGTTCCGAATTACCCGAGGATATGGCCCAGTGTATCGAAAAATGGAGACGCTACGCTCCTCAAAATCAGGCTGAATAGCTTTTTACGGACACATTAGATATTTTTAGAACTTAGGGAAGGCAGTAAGTGCTGCGACCTAAAGGACGTTTATAAAATAATAAGGAATGAAGATTGTAATATCTCCAGCGAAGACGCTGGATTTGGAAACCAAATTACCAGTAAAGGAATTCTCCCAACCAATATTTTTGGAGGAAGCCCAAAAGTTAAATACGGTGCTAAAGAAGAAAAAGCCAAAAGCCCTTTCCGAACTTATGGGCATTTCGGATAATTTGGCGCAACTAAACTGGGAGCGTAACCAAGCTTTTTCCATCCCTTTTAGTCCGGATAATGCCAGGCCGGCAGTCTATGCCTTTAAAGGCGACGTATATCAGGGGCTGGATGCCTATTCTATAGCTCCAGAAAAAATGATGAAATTGCAAGAGCAGTTGCGTATACTATCTGGATTATATGGTATTCTTAAACCTTTAGACCTAATGCAACCCTACAGGTTGGAAATGGGAACATCCTTAAAAGTGGGAAGAAAGAAAAACTTGTACGAATTTTGGAAAAAACAACTTACCGATTATCTGAATACGGAATTACAGGAGGAGGAGTTGCTTATTAATTTGGCCAGTAACGAATATTTTAACGCTTTAGATCCAAAGGCTTTAAACGTACCCTTGATTACTCCCATCTTCAAGGATTGGAAAAATGACAATTTAAAGGTGATCAGTTTTTATGCGAAAAAAGCTAGGGGCTCCATGGTGCGTTACCTTTTAGAATCTAACGCCCAATCCCTGGAAGACGTCCTAGGTTTTGACAGGGATGGCTATTTGTTCAGCAAAGAGCACACCTTAAGGGAAGACCAGCCTGTCTTTATCAGGTAGTAGTGCCCTACATGCTAATGGCTCCCGGTAGTTAAGGCATTCCTATCCTAATAATATAATGATATAGAAAACAATCTACACCCCTGTTTAGGAGGGTATAGGGGCAGTAGATTTCGTTTTTGAGTATAGCGGCCTGGTGGGGAGACCCAACATTTGGTGGGATTGCAGTGGTATCCACCCTTTTCCCAAAACGTTTACTGGTGAGGATGTTGGTAGGAAGATGGGAAGCGCGTCCGTTTTTTAGGATTACTTCTTCTTCTCCACATTTATTTTTTCCTCTATACTTGGTCTTCTTTTAATCTTACGTTTCCGCCGAGTACCATAAGTACCGTTGATTATTTTACCTCTTTTAGATTTCTTATCTCCTTTTCCCATAGTGACTCATTTTTAATTAATAATCTTTTGTGTTCCTGTTTTGTAAAGGTAGGGTCCTTTCTTACCAAATTGCACCCTTTTATCCCAATTTTCCCTTAATATAAGTTATTTTTCCATTGTACCCCCTTGGGCTTAAGTGCTAAGTTTGTGGAATATTCAAGAGCCGATCCCGAAGATCCCTAGGTTTGTTCTCTTTTATGCTCAAAAGTAAGAGTGACAAATAAAGGAAGTTGATTTTTAAATATAGGATCCCTAAAAATTCTTATATTTTTAGGGTGATGAGGGCACTAACATAGAAATGGAAGCCCTAACGGGAAGGCTGTTTCTACAAGGAGCACCTCCTTAAGTGAATTTTAATTGAAAACTAAACTTGTTTTGAGAGCTAAAACATTTTTACATACCCATCCATATCCTCCCTTTTTGTTTCCAGAGGCAACCAAGCTTATTGTTGGGACCCTACCTCCTCCCAGGTTTACCACCGGGGAATTAAAGGAAGGCGACGTTAACTTTTGTTATGGAAGCAGGGACGGACAATTGTGGCCTATATTAGATCGGATTTTTGGACTTAAGCTCTCCTATGAGGAAACGGAGCTGGCCATACAAGAACGAAAGCAATTTTTACTGGACAGACAAATTGGAATCTGTGATATAGTAAAAAGTGCCGAAAGAGTTAGAGTAGATGCCTCAGATCTCGGATTGCAAAGTATCGAATTTCGAGATATGTTTAAATATCTTCAGCAATATCCTAAGATCAACACGCTATTGTTCACCGGAGGAAACAGTAAAAATGGCCCCGAGTACTTATTCAGAAAGTATATTAAGGAGTTTGGGGTACAGCTACACCAGGTTTCCAGTCGCATACCCCGCATCCATCAATTTGCGCTGCCCCAACCCTATAGCAATCCAGCTATGGATGGCAAGAGTGGCAGGTTAATCAGAACCGTATCCTTAACAGCACCTTCTGGAGCGGCTAATAGGGCAGTAGGGAGTATGGAAGCCTATAAGAGGATGAAATTAAATAACCCTGAAATCAATACGTTAGATTTCAGGGTTATTCAATATCGGGAGTTTTTTTAGCTCCAACCATACTTCACACCCTCTTTGGATTTAGATGTCTTGGGTGTGGATAAATTAATGTTTGTTCTGTTGCTTCTTTATCGTCTTCTCCTCAATGTCGAATTTATTGGTATCTATATTGGTATTCCCAGTAGGATTGGTCGGGTTATGTTGTTCTTCTTTTCTTTTAAACTTTCTCTTGTCATTTATAATTCCCATGTCATTTAGTTTTTTAAGGTTCACACTTAAACTACCAAAATTTCAGTAAAATCTCCGTTAAAGGATTTTTAAACCTTTGTTAGGAAATGTTAAGTGGACAAGGGGTTAATCAGATTTTCACCTGCGCTTTTCCCTGAGCTTTATAAGCAGCAGTCTCAATGCTAGGAGAAAGGGAAACCCATGAAAAACAAGGTCAAACCAATCCATGGGCTGCATTCCCTTGGCGCCTCCCATAACCCATTGCAATTTACCAAAGAGATGTGGTTGTGGAAAATAGGGTGCCAGGCCCAGGGTTAAACATAATAAGGCTATTAGCTTGTAATTGTTAAGTAGTTCTTTCAAGCCTATCTAATGATTTGTTCTACAAATTCCCGAACGTTACCGGTACCATTTTTGGTAATATATTTTATAAAAGCCGATCCAATAATGGCCCCTTTTGCCCACTTGGTAGCCTGCTGGAAAGTCTTGGAATCGCTGATTCCAAATCCTATTACCTGAGGTGTTTTCAATTGCATCTCGGCAATTCTTTTAAAATAGGACTCTTGTTCATTTCCAAATCCATCGGAGGATCCGGTAACACTGGCCGAACTCACCATATAAATAAAGCCATCCGAAGCCTCATCTATTTGTGCTATTCGCGCCTCACTGGTCTGGGGGGTAATCAGGAAAATGGGGAGCAATCCATATTTTCTAAATAGCGCCTCATATTCTTCCTGATATACATCCAATGGTAAATCGGGTAAAATGAGTCCGTCTATTCCCACTTCTTGGCATTTTTTGCAAAATGCTTCCACTCCATATTGCAGAATAGGATTAAAATAGCCCATAATGATTAGGGGAATGTTCACCGAGCTTCTTATGTCCTTTAATTGATCAAATAGAACGGCAGTAGTCATTCCATTTTTTAAGGCTTGGGTAGAACTGGCCTGTATAGTGGGGCCATCGGCCAAGGGATCGCTAAAGGGCAATCCAATTTCTATCATATCTACCCCACTGCTTTCCAAGTCCTGGATAATCTGTACTGTATCGTTTAAATTGGGGTATCCTGCCGTAAAATAGATGGAGAATAATTTTTTATCCGATTTTAATTTCTGTTGTATTCTGTTCATTCCAATAGTCTTTTAGGATTCCCGCCAATGACGGGAGTAAGAGTGCATGCTTATAGCTCAAAGTATTTTATATAGGTGTTTAAATCCTTATCCCCACGGCCAGATAGGTTAAGAACCACCACATCAGTTGGCTTAAACGATCTTGTTTTTAGAATGGCAAGTGCGTGGGACGACTCAATGGCGGGGATAATACCTTCTAATTTGCAGAGTTCCATACCAGACTGCATAGCGGCATCATCCGTTACCGGAATAAACTCTGCTCTTCCGGTTTTGTACAAGTGGGCGTGCATGGGGCCAACCCCTGGGTAGTCTAAACCAGCTGAAATAGAGTAGGGCTCTGTAATTTGTCCATCGGGTGTTTGCATCAATAGGGTTTTGCATCCATGGATAATCCCTTCTTTTCCCAGTACTGAGGTGGCAGCGCTTTCGCCGCTTTCCACTCCTTTTCCTGCAGCTTCTACGGCAATAATGCCCACTTCTTCTTCATTCAAAAAATGATAAAAGGTGCCGGCCGCATTACTACCCCCGCCAACGCAGGCCACAACGTAATCTGGGTTTTCCCTGCCTTCCTGTTCTTTTAGCTGCCATTTAATCTCTTCGGAGATAATAGACTGGAATCTGGTGACCATATCCGGGTAGGGGTGGGGGCCAATGGCGGAACCAATAATATAGTGGGTGTCTACGGGATTATTGATCCAATCCCGAATAGCCTCATTGGTAGCATCCTTAAGTGTTTTACTTCCTGATAGGGCGGGCCTTACCTGGGCGCCCAGCATTTTCATTCGGGCTACATTGGGGGCCTGGCGAGCAATATCGATCTCGCCCATATACACAATGCACTCCATGCCCATAAGGGCGCAAACGGTAGCGGTAGCCACCCCATGTTGTCCGGCACCTGTCTCAGCAATAATTCTAGTTTTGCCCAAACGCTTGGCCATTAAGATCTGACCAATGGTATTGTTTACTTTATGTGCTCCAGTATGGTTGAGGTCTTCCCGTTTTAGGTAGATTTTTGTATTGTATTTTTCAGAAAGGCGCTTGGCAAAGTACAGGGGTGAGGGCCTTCCCACATAATTTTTCAGTAATTGATCAAACTCCGCCTTAAAGGAGGGCTCTTCAATTACCTTTAAATATTGTTGCCTTAAATTCTCCACATTGGGATACAGCATTTCCGGTATAAAGGCCCCACCAAATTCACCGTAATATCCTTTTTCGTCTACGTTATAATTCATGATTTGTTATAGTGTTTAGTACAAAGTATTGAGTACATAGTATTGAGATTCTACTGACTACTCATTACTCTCTTTTTAAACTCTTTTATTTTTTCTACTTCTTTTAATCCCGGTTCTGTTTCAAACCTACTGTTTACATCTATGGCGTAGCAATATTTGGATTCTGGCCTTCGTAGAAACTCTTTAATTTTTTCTGTTTCTTCTAGGCCTATTCCCCCGCTTAAAAAGTACGGCTTTTGAGAGGGGTAGTCCCTTAAGACTTCCCAGCTAAAAGCATAGCCATTACCTCCGGGAAGTTTCCCTTTGGTGTCGAACAGAAAATAATCGGCCACCTCTTCATAGGGTTCCAACTGCCCAAAATCAAAGTTGTCCTTAATGGAGAAAACTTTTATAATCTCCAATTTCTGGTCGGGGCGGTCTAGTTCTATTTTCCTTATATTTTTGCAAAATGCGGGGCTTTCCTTACCGTGCAATTGCACTGCCTGCAGTTGATATTGATTTACTTTGGTGGTGATTTCCTCCAAGGTGGCATCCACAAAAACACCAACCTTTTTAATGGTGTCGGGTAGTTTGGTGGGCGCCACCTTTAGAAAACGGCTAGAGGGCTCCCAAAAAATAAATCCCAGGTAGTGGGGCTGAAGCTTGGCCACTTCCAGCATATTATCCGGGTATTTCATACCGCACACTTTCAGTTTCATGACGTTAGCTGTTTTATAAATTGGGTAGCGCTTTCTCCGGGATTATCCGTTTTCATGAAATTCTCCCCTATTAAAAACCCTTGGTACCCATAGGGCTGTAACTCTTTTATGGCTTCTACAGAACTGATACCGCTTTCAGAGACTTTTACAAAATCGTCTGGAATAAGGGTAGAGAGGGCTTTGCTGGTCTCTAAACTTACCTCAAAGGTTTTTAGATTTCTATTGTTAACACCAAATAGGTCCAAACTAGGCATAATGGATTTATGGAGTTCCTCTTCATTGTGAACCTCTAGGAGCACTTCCAAAGACAGACTTTGGGCAAATTGGGACAGGGATTTAATTTCCTCTTTGGTTAAAATTGAGGCGATTAATAGGATAACATCGGCTCCGTAAGCCTTGGCTTCCAATAGTTGATATTCCTCCAATATAAACTCCTTGCGCAACAAAGGCAGGTTTGCAGAGGCCCTGGCCAACAATAGGTCGTCCATAGATCCCCCAAAGTATTTACCATCGGTTAAAACCGACATGCCACAGGCACCAGCCTTTTCATAGCCAGTGGCCACCTCGTCAACGCTAAGGTTCTGATTGATGACTGCTTTGGACGGAGATCTGCGCTTGTGTTCGGCGATAATACCACTCTGACTTTTCCTAAGATTGGTAGCCAAGGAAATGGTAGGTCTTTCAAACAAAACGGAAGATTCTAATTGCGAAATGGGAACAATAGACTTTTTAAGAGCTACCTCTTTGCGTTTGTCGATCACTATTTTGTCCAGTATATTCATAGTCTATTTTTAATTGAAGCAGGTACTATATTTATTGGTTGCTAAGGGTTTGTAATTTTTTAAGGGTCTGCAGTGCTTTCCCACTGAGGAGTGATTCTTTGGCCATTTCAAAGCCTTCTTTTGGCGCTATGCCCTTTACGGTAGCTATGGCAATACCGGCATTGGCACAAACCACATTGTTTTGTGGACTGCTTCCTTCGCCCTGTAGTACTTTCATGAATACCTTTGCCGATGACTCCACGCTGTCTCCTCCCACAATATCGGAAGGGGAAATGATATCCACTCCAAAATCTGAAGGCTTTAACATACCTTCGGAGTTGTTGGTGATGGTTTTGGTGTTGCCGGTTAGGGAAATCTCATCATATCCGTCCAAGGCATGTAACACGGTAAAATTATTATCCGTCTTTTGGTAAAGATACCCATACATACGGGCTAGTTCCAAATTGAATACCCCTACCATTTGATTTTTTGGAAAAGCCGGATTCACCATTGGCCCCAGCATATTAAAAAAGGTTTTTACCGCCAACTCTTTTCGGATAGGGGCTACGTTTTTCATAGCGGGATGAAATAGGGGGGCGTGTAGTACGCAGATACCGCTCTCCGCTATACATTTCTCTAAAAACGCAGGGTCATTGCTGAATTTGATCCCTAGGTGTTCCATTACATTACTGCTGCCACATTTAGAGGAAACTCCGTAGTTACCATGTTTGGTGACATGTATCCCTGCACCTGCAGTTACAAAACTAGCCAAGGTGGAAATGTTAAACGTGTCTTTCCCATCTCCGCCTGTACCGCATAGGTCAACCGGGTTGTATTGCGATAGGTCTACCGATACACAGAGTTCCAATAGGGCGTCCCTAAAGCCTTCCAATTCCTCAATAGTGACACTTCGCATCATGTACACAGTTAAAAAGGCTGCAATCTGACTGGTGTTGTATTCGCCTTTGGCTATGTTCACCAGGACCTGTTTGGCAACTTCTTTGGGAAGTACATCGTGGTTGATTAAGCTGTTTAATATATCTTTCATTTTTTACTTTCTATTTACGGGCTAGGACTATCTAATTTAGGGTGGGGTAGCCGTCTGTCCTACTATTATTTTATGTTTTACTCACTACTCACTACTCACTACTCACTAGTTTCTGACCCAGTTTTTTAGGATCTCTTTTCCCTTGGGGGTCAAAACCGATTCTGGATGAAACTGTACTGCACTAACGTCATAATGGGTGTGGCGTAAAGACATTACCTGTCCATTTTCATCAAAGGAGGTAGCCACCAAGACCTCTGGAAGTTTTGGATCTACTACCCATGAATGGTAGCGTCCTACTTCTAGCTCTTTTGGTAATCCGGCAAATAAAGCATCCTCTCCAACGAGGGTGATTTTTGTGGACACCCCGTGATATACCTGATCCAAATTAACAATACTACCACCAAAGACCTCGGCAATAGCCTGTTGTCCCAAACACACGCCAAAGATACTCTTAGAAGGGGCGTATTTGGCTATAATTGGCTTTAACAATCCGGCTTCGTCCGGAATGCCCGGACCAGGGGACAACACAATCTTCTGAAAGGCATCCACTTCCTCCAGGCTAATTTGGTCATTCCTTTTTACTACCACTTCACAGTCCAAGTCTTCCAGATAATGTACTAGATTATAAGTGAAGCTATCGTAATTGTCTATGACCAGGATGGCCCCTTTAGAATTCTCTTGGGAGGAGCTGGTGTTCTTTTTTGGTTGCTGTTTATCCATGTGTATCTAATATTGCGCTGTTTCTAATTTGTTTTGGGTCTTTCTCCGTTGGGTTTAAATAGCTTTAAAAGACAAAGGTTAAATGGTTTCTGCTATTTCCAAAGCTTTGGTTAGGGCGCCCAATTTGTTATAGGTTTCTTCCAACTCTAGGTCAGGGTTGGAGGCCGCTACCAATCCAGCCCCTGCCTGATAATGCAACTGATGGTTCTTGCTTAAGAAAGTACGGATCATGATGGCGTGATTAAAGTTTCCGTTAAAGTCCATAAATCCAATGGCTCCCCCGTAATACCCGCGATTGGTTTTTTCGTATTTTTCTATTAGTTGCATGGCCATATGTTTGGGAGCACCACTGAGAGTGCCGGCAGGAAAGGTATCTGCCACAACTTTCATAGTAGGGATGTGGTCCTTTTTTTGGCCAGTAACTTTAGATACTAAATGAATTACATGAGAGAAGAACTGTACTTCCCTATAGTTTTCTACCTGTACCATGTTCCCATTTCTACTTAGGTCGTTTCGGGCTAGGTCTACAAGCATAACATGCTCGCTATTCTCCTTGTCGTCTACTTTTAGTTTTTTGGCGAGCTCGGCATCCTGTTCGTCATTCCCGGTTCGTTTAAAGGTGCCTGCAATAGGGTGTATCTCTGCCTTGCCATCCTTTACGATTAATTGAGCCTCGGGCGAACTACCAAATATTTTAAAATCGCCATAATCAAAATAGAACAAATAGGGCGATGGATTAATGGAACGCAGGGCGCGGTACACATTAAATTCGTCCCCCTTAAAGTTTTGCGAGAATCGCTTGGACAACACCAGTTGAAAAACATCGCCTCTACGGCAATGTTTCTGTGCCAATGCTACCTGCTCCTTGTATTCGTTGTCCTGTAGGTTCGAAATGGGATCCCCGGTCTTTCTAAAATTGTAGGAGGCAAAGTTTTTAACATTTAGCAGCTGCTCTATCTCTGCGATATTATTTTCGGATTCGTAACAGTGGGCAAAAATGTAGGCCTCGTTCTTAAAGTGATCAATGGCCACTATATTGCTATAGACCGCGTAATGAATATCTGGGATGGCAATACTATTTTCTTTTTTGGAAATACTAATATCCTCAAAGTACCTAACCGCATCGTAGGCCATGTAGCCAAAAAGCCCATTGTTTATGAACTTAAAATTGTTGTCCGATGTTTGGAAGCGTTGGCTAAATTGATGAAGTAATAACGGAATGTCCGTATCCTTGTTCACCTGGATTTCTTCAATGCTGCCATCGGGGAATTCTTGTACCAATACTTCGTTCTCTAAGGTAATGGAAGCAATGGGATTGCAGCAGATATAAGAAAAGCTATTGTCATTGGCATGGTAGTCACTACTCTCCAATAAGATACTATTTGGGAAGCGATCCCTAATTTTAAGGTAAACACTTACCGGGGTAATGGTGTCTGCGAGAATTTTTTTATGATGCGATACTAAAGGGTATGTCATTTTGTTTATTTTATTTCTGACTGTATAAACCAGGGTTTTACTTTATTTAAACGAAAAAAGGCCTGTCGTGATGACAAGCCTTTTGGTATAGATATACTACAATGGTGCTTTGCTCACGATGTTTTTCGTAAGTTAATCCACCACCAAGTATTAGTTATATTGTTCTTCATTGAGTGTCAAATATAGGAAGGAATTTTAAAAGTACAAACACAGTGTTGTGTAAAAAATAAAAAACCCCACAAATGTGAGGTTTTAAACAAATCTTATGGGTGGCTTAGAATACTAAGTCTACCACTAGATCAAATTCATCATAAATAGTCTTGTCACCTAAGTTATCGAAGAAACTTCCAGATCCGTACTTTACGTCATATAAGGAGCGGTCTACCTTTAAATTAGCAGTAGCTTTGCTTCCGTATATGGAAAGGTCAAAAGTAATAGGGTTGGTCTTTCCTTTTATGGTAAGATCTCCGGTTACCTTGTACGAGTTTTTTCCGTTTGGTGTAACTTTTGTGAAAACTAATTTAGAGGTAGGGTGAGTAGCAACACCAAAGAAATCGTCAGATTTTAAGTGGCCTTCCAATTTACCTTTGTATTCTCCTTCCAGATCATGGGAAACCAAGCTGGTCATATCTACTACAAACTCTCCTCCAGTTAACTGATCGTTATTAAATTTTAGGGATCCTTTCTTCAAATCTATAACACCATAATGGGAACCAGTTACCTTATATCCTTTCCAGGTTACGGTACTTTCAGATACCTTAACGGCTTTTTCTTCGTTTTCTACTGGGTTAGATGCGATAGCAGTAAATCCTGTTACTACTGCCAATACCAATGTCAATGCATTTTTTCTCATAATTTCAATTTTAATTTAAAGTTTATTTATATAAGTGTAATTAACTCTGCTTTTGGCTTACGCACCTTCTTCAGATGCTGGGTGCCATCTTCTGCAGACCTATAGCCAATGGCTAGCAAAACTGCAGCATTCAACCCTTTTTCGTTTAGACCTAGGATGTTGTTAATTTCCTCGCTATCAAAACCTTCCATCGGACAGCTATCTATCTTTAGATCGGCTGCCGCAGACAGTAAATTCCCTAAGGCTAGATAGGCCTGTCTAGCGGTCCAATTTTCTTTTTCCGAATCGGAAAGGGGTACTAGTTTAGATTTCATAAAATCGGCCCTCCCCTCTAAGTCCTGTAAAGGAACGTTACGCGTGGTGCTGAGGTTTTTTAAGTAATCATCTATTAATTCCTCTCCGTAAGTGACTTGATTGGCCAGCACTATTAAATGGGAGGCCTCTGTAATTTGAGCCTGACCCCATGCGGCGGGTTTTAATTTTTCCCGGATAGTCCTATCCTCTACAACAAATATTTTGTAGGGCTGTAAGCCGTAGGAGGAGGCGCTTAAGGAAGCAGCTTCCAATAAGCTTTCCAGTTTTTCTGGGGATACTTTCTTATCGGTGTCAAATTTTTTGGTGGCATATCGCCAATTTAAGATGTCTATGTAGGTACTCATTATATATAGGTATGGAAAATTAGAAATTGTTTTTAAAACTTATCCAATAACTGGTTTAACTCCTTAAGATCCTGTTTGCTTAAATCCTGTAGGATCTCTTCTTGAGCCAAAGCAATGGCTTTATCTATTTTTATTAAATCCGTTTCTCCTTTAGGAGTGATGGTTATTTCAATTTTTCGGCGGTTACTAGGACAAACAACCCTATTTACATACCCCTTAATTATCAACTTATCAATTAGTCGGGTAGTGTTACTCATCTTCGTTACCATTCTTTCATTCACCGTAGATAAATTGGCGGGTTTTCCCTTCTGTCCCCTTAAAATTCTAAGAACATTAAATTGCTGTAAGGATATCCCGTACGGTTTTATTGCCTGATTCATTACCTCATTAATTTTGTTGGATACAAGGTTAATGTGGATAATGGTCCGACTCTCTAGCGGGATAGGTTTATCTGTCTTAATTAATTTTTCTACTTTCATGTCTATACAACAATTGTATATACAAATGTACGGTCTCTTTCTGGATATTCAATATTGTTGAATAATAAAATTTTGTTAAAAGAGCAGCGTGGGTCAGTTTGGATTTGATTTTATTTTTGGGAAAGCTTCGTTTAAAATTCTATTTGGAAATTAGTAAAATCCTTATTTTTGAAAACTTAAACTAAAATGTTATGGCAGATTTATCACAAGAAGAATGGAGTGCGCAATTGGAAAGCGATCAAAATGCATTCGTATTGGATGTTAGAACACCGGAAGAGGTAGAGGAGGGGTATCTCCCTAATATGACTCATATAGATATTCATTTGGGTCAAGAGTTTATCACGGCTTTGGAGAAGTTAGATAAATCCAAAAATTACTATGTGTACTGCAGATCCGGAAATAGAAGTGGACAGGCCTGTGCCATTATGAATAAACTAGGTTTTGAGAACACCTATAATCTTCAAGGTGGCATCATGGAATGGGAAGGTGAAATTATTGAGGAGTAAGTCAATAAACCTAGCTCCTAGCTAACCATTTGCCTTTCCATAAGAATCCAGTCTGTATATAAGGAGTAATGGTCCTAGTTAAACCCTCATAAAATGATGAGTGTGGCTAAATTGGATTATTTTTCTTACTTTGGATTATGCGGGAAGATCTTTTGCATTATATCTGGAAGTACCAAAAATTTGGCAACAGAAAACTTTGCACCTCCAATAATGAGCCCATCGGGGTTTTTGAAGTGGGGGTGCATAATTTTTTGGCAGGTCCAGATTTTTTTAATGCCAAAATCCAAATAGGGGAGCAGCTATGGGCGGGAACCGTAGAAATCCATATTAAATCTTCAGATTGGTACGCCCACCACCACGAGCAAGACCCCAATTATAATAACGTAATACTGCATGTGGTCTGGGAAGACGACGTACATGTTTATAGAAGTGATAATACGGCAATCCCCACCTTGGTTCTTAAGAACTTTATAGATAAGGAGTTGTTGGTAGCGTATCAGGGGTTATTCTATCAACAAGAAAAAGGTTTTCTCAATTGTGGGGAGGAGGTTACTAGACAGCCTTCCGTTGTTTGGGATAATTGGTTGGAGCGACTCTATTTTGAACGTTTGGAACGGAAATGGACCCTAGTAGACCATCTTCTAAACGAATCTAGGAACGATTGGGATAAGGTGTTTTTATCATGTTGATGAAGAATTTTGGGTTGAAAATTAACGGGGATGCCTTTTACGAGATGGCAAGGAAGTTGGATTTCTCCATCATTCGAAAAATTCAGGGCAATCTCCTGCAATTGGAAAGCACATTCTTTGGAATGGCAGGTCTATTGTCTCAAGAGGTCCATGGTTGCGACTACTTTAACCGCTTAAAAAAGGAGTTTCAGTTTTTAAAGAGTAAATACCCACTTTTGGAGGGGCCGCTTCAGCAACCTCAATTCTTTAGGTTGAGGCCTTCTAATTTCCCTACCATAAGATTGTCCCAATTGGCCAATCTGTATTTTTTGAATAGAAATATATTTAGCAAAGTATTGGCCGCCAAATCTGTAGAGGACTTATATGGTTTGTTTGCCGTTAAGGCCAGTTCCTATTGGGATAGGCATTACACCTTTGGAAAGGAGTCCGGTGCACACCCTAAGAAATTGAGCCCAGATTTTATGGATCTATTAATCGTAAATACCGTGTTGCCAATAAAAATGGGGTACTATAAACACCTAGGGGAGGATAAGAGTGAGGAGTTGGTGCATCTCATTTCTGGGGTGAAGGCAGAGCGTAACCGTGTGATAAGTGGATTCAAGAATCTTAAGGTTTCTTTGCCTACCGCTTTGGAGAGTCAGGCTGTATTGCAACTGTACAATGAGTACTGCGTTAAAAATAAATGCCTACAATGTGTGGTGGGTCATGGATTATTGAAAGGAAAAGCCTAATTTTAGAACATGAAAATTTTTTATTCCATACTTTATTATTTTCAGAAAAGGGGGTTTGAAGTGTGCCGCCGTATTGCAGAACGCCTGGGAATTAGGACACGGGTAGTGAGAACCTCATTTATATACCTCACTTTTGTCACCCTGGGTTTTGGCTTTGCTCTTTACCTGTTTATGGCATTTTGGCTTAGGATAAAGGATTTGGTGTACACTAAAAGAACTTCCGTTTTTGATCTATAAACATGATTAGATTTTTCCGCTCCAAAATGTACTTAGCACTTAGTTTGTTGGTGCTAGTATTGTTGTTTGGAGTGTTGGGGTATAGATTTCTATCTGGCTATACCTGGGTAGATGCCTTTTATATGACAATTATTACCGTGACTACGGTAGGTTTTTCTGAGGTTAGGCCCTTGGACGTTTCTTCCAAGTTGTTCACAGTAGCATTGATTGTTTCCAGTGTATTTATCTTTGCATTTGCCATTTCGGTGATAACGGAATATCTTCTTAGTAGGAACTCACTTCAAATTTTAAAGAAGAAAAAAGTGAAAAATAAAATAGCAAGTTTATCAGGCCATGTTATCATCTGCGGATATGGTAGAAATGGGAGTCAGGCTGCAGAAAGATTAAGAGCGTATAACAGACCTTTTGTGGTTGTGGAAAAGGACCGAGAGGTTATAGAGCGGTTTGAAGATGATGTTCTATTTGTGGAAGGGGATGCTAATGATGATATATTTTTGCAACAGGCGGGCGTAAAGAGGGCTCGGTACCTAATAGCCGCTATGCCAGATGATGCTGTCAACCTTTTTGTGGTTCTCTCGGCTAGACAATTGAACAAAAATCTAATCATTATCAGTAGGGCGGCACAGATTACTTCTCAAAAGAAGCTAAGGCTTGCCGGTGCTAATAAAGTGGTGATGCCAGATAAAATAGGGGGAGATCATATGGCGTCTCTAGTGGTGATGCCCGATCTTATTACCTTTATGGACAAACTATCTATGGAAGGTGGAGATACTACCAACCTAGAGGAATTATCCATAGATGCCATTATAGGTAAATCCAAAACCAATTCTATCCGGGATTTAGATCTTCGGAAAAAAACTGGTTGTACCATTATTGGCTATGTAGATCCTTCCGGAGCCTATATTATAAATCCCGAAGCGGATGTTAAGCTGCTTCCTGGGAGTAAGATTATTGTTTTGGGGAGACCCGAACAGATCAAAAAACTGAACGAAATGTTCCAAATTGATTGACCTTTTTTCAAACGATAAATTTTTTTGCATTGATTATTTTTATGATATTGCCCCAATAGTTTAACGAAAACCATCGAAAACTGAACCTTTTTAACCAATTATGAAAAAAAACCTAACTTTCCTTATTTCCCTATTTTCCCTTACCCTCTTTTCTCAAGAACTGATAGTAAGGGAAACGCTTTTAAATCCCTCAACCCGTATTAACGACGGAGTCATTAAAGTAGAAGTGGATGGGGGGACGCCTCCTTATCAATATAAGTGGAGCAATCAAGCAACTCCTTTAACTTCCAATCAGTCTAGTGGATTAGTAGAGGGATTGGCTTATACCGTTACTATTTCAGATGCTGGCGGACAGTCTGTTACCAAAGAGTATACCGTGCCAACCGAGGCCATTACAGAGGTGTTTAATGGTTTTATGACGCCAGCAGTGAGTGCTATGGGCTCCGTGCTTTTCTGGGATCCCTTTGCAGCCATCGGAATATATGACCCCGTAGTTTATGCAGATGAAAAACTAATAAGCATTCCAAATTGGTCTTCAGACATGGAAGGGAAGTTTATTTTAGAAGAGTGGCTTGTCCCTGAAGGGAATAAGGTTGGTAAAGGAGATAAAATTGCCATCCTCTCTCGCAATGGCAGTGAAATTGATACCATAACCTCACCTGTGGCAGGTCAATTAAAGTATCTTGCCAAGGAGGGAGGGGTAGTATATAATCCGGAAAATGTAGAGCACTTGATAGAGCAAGGAGCTCATTTTTTGGCTAGTGTTAAGTACGACGAGCCCGTTCCAATTTTGCATCCCAATGGTGATAAGCAAGAGAAGGCCATTCCGTTTATTGTGATTTGGTTGGTGATCGGTGCTTTCTTCTTTACCATTAGAATGGGCTTTATCAATTTCAGGGGCTTTAGGCATTCCATTGATTTGGCTAGGGGGAAGTATGATGACCCCGATGCACCAGGACAGGTGACCCATTTTCAGGCTTTGGCAACAGCGGTGTCCGGTACGGTAGGACTAGGGAATATTGCCGGAGTAGGAGTCGCCATTTCCTTGGGAGGCGCAGGAGCTACTTTTTGGATGATCGTTTGTGGTTTATTGGGTATGTCCTCAAAATTTGTAGAGTGTACCTTGGGAGTAAAATATAGAGGAATACTTCCAGACGGACGTGTATTTGGTGGTCCTATGAACTATTTGCGTTATGGTCTAGAAAAACGCAATATGAAAGGATTTGGGAAGGTGTTGGCCGCCCTATTTGCTATTTTAGCAGTTGGCGCCTCTTTTGGTGGGGGTAATATGTTCCAGGCCAACCAGTCTTTTGAGCAACTTTCCGGACAATTCCCAGCCTTACAGGGTATGGGCTTCTACTTTGGAATTATAACTGCCGTTCTGATAGGGGTTGTGATAATTGGAGGTATTAGCAGCATCGCAAAGGTTACCGGTAGAGTAGTCCCTATTATGGCGTCTATTTATATAATTGCTGCGTTGGCCGTTATTGTTATCAATATAGAAAATATAGGACCGGCATTCTCCGCAATAGTGGACGGTGCGTTTAGTCCGAGTGCCTTAAAAGGTGGGGTAATAGGGGTGCTAATAGTGGGCTTCCAGAGAGCAGCCTTCTCCAATGAAGCAGGAGTAGGGTCTGCAGCTATTGCACACAGTACCGCAAAGACTAATCACCCTCCGTCTGAAGGTTTTGTGGCGCTGTTAGAGCCATTTATAGATACCGTAGTGGTTTGTACGCTTACCGCTTTGGTACTTATCTTTACCGGGATGCACGAAGTGGGCGGCCTGGGAGGTGCTCAGCTGACCTCCGATGCCTTTGGGAGCGTAATCTCTTGGTTCCCCTATGTACTGGCACTTGCAGTTTTCCTATTTGCCTTTTCAACAATGATCTCCTGGTCGTATTATGGGATGAGGGCATGGACCTACCTCTTTGGAAAAAGCAAGAAGGTAGAGTTTGCCTATAAAATGCTGTTCCTGGTCTTTGTGGTAATCGGTGCCTCTGTTAGTTTGGGAGCCGTACTGGATTTTTCCGATATGATGATTTTAGCTATGTCTTTCCCAAATATTATTGGTTTGTATATTATGTCTGGTGAGGTTAAAACAGATCTCAAGGGGTATTGGACTAAGCTTAAAACCAATCAGCTTTACAAAAAACAAAAAGCTTAGATTGTTTCATACGGAAAAAAGCTAAGATTCTTACAAAAAATTCCGCTTAACGTTGCCTTAAGTGCAATGGGATAAGCGGAATTTTATGTTTAATGGGGGTTTAACTATTTTTTTTTACGATCTTGCGCCACTTAATTTAAGGACCAATTAATCGTTTTAAGTAAAGGATGGCAAAATCAACAGAATCTTGGGGATCGCGTTTAGGGTTAATTTTAGCAATGGCCGGAAATGCTGTGGGATTGGGAAATTTTTTAAGATTTCCTGTTCAAGCTGTCGAGAATGGAGGAGGTGCATTTATTATCCCTTACTTGGTCTGTTTCTTATTGATGGGGATTCCCATGTTGTTCATAGAGTGGTCTTCTGGCCGTTATGGAGGTAGGTTCGGGAATCACAGTACACCCTATATCTTGGATTCCATGGTAAAGGGAAGGGTGTTGAAATATATTGGGGTATTTGGGATTTTTACCAATTTGGCTATCGTTGCCTATTACTCCTATATAGAATCTTGGACCATGTCTTATGTGTTTCATTCCTTAAAAGGGACCTTTTCGGGTATGACACAGGCCGAGGTAGCAGCATTCTTTAACTCGTATGTAGATGTTACCCAGAGCTCTACCGGGATTCCCTATGAAGCGGTTGTTTTCTTCGTACTCTGTCTCGGTATCAATACTTTCATTCTTTCTAAAGGGATACGAGGAGTAGAGAAGGTGGCTAAAATAGGGATGCCTCTGTTAATACTATTTGGAATACTTTTGGCCATTAGAGGGTATACCTTGGGGACTAGTGGGGCTTCGGATCTTTTTCCAAATGCCAATGCTTGGGACGGACTTAACTTTTTATGGACGCCGCAGTACGATTCCTTGCTTAATCCAAAAGTGTGGTTGGCAGCAGCTGGGCAAATATTCTTTACCCTATCCGTAGGACTAGGGACCATTCATTGCTATGCCTCCTATGTTAAGAGTAAGGACGATATTGCACTTAACTCTATCACGGCAGGATTTATGAACGGTTTTGTGGAGGTGGTTATTGGTAGTGCTATCGTTATTCCGATCGCAGCTGGTTATTTGGGGCTAGATTGGGTAATGAATAATGCCGGTTTCGGAATGGCCTTTCAAACCATGCCGTATTTGTTTCAGCAATGGGGGCCTGTCCTAGCAGCAATTGCTGGGGTGATGTGGTTTGGATTGTTGTTTTTTTCGGGAATTACAAGTTCCCTGGCAATGGGTACTCCTTGGTTGGGTTTTATGAAGGATGAGTTTGGTTGGAGCAGTACAAAGGGAGCCTGGTCTTTTGGTGGCTTGGCGCTGCTGTTGGGCTTGCCTACCGTCTTCTTTTTCCAGGAAGGGGTGTTTGATGATTTTGACTATTGGGCCGGTACCGTGAGTTTGGTGTTTTTTGCATTTTTCGAGGTTATTCTGTACTCATGGGTCTTTGGCATCAATAAAGGATGGGAGGAAATTAATTTGGGGGCCGATATTAAGATTCCCATTATATATAAATACATTATTAAGTATGTAACCCCCTTGTTATTGGGGTGGGTCTTTGTGGCCAGTATACCTAGTATGATTGATAAATTGACGCACCAAGATACCTTTAACAGGTCTTCCTTTGCCGATGTCTACTATGCCGAGATTTTTGATAGAGCTGGGGAAGCCGTAGGGACGGTAGAAGAGGTGGGAGACCACTATATTAAATTTTCTTTCGAAAATACTCGGAAAAGATTCGACCAAAATAAAAATATGGCCTTGTATGAGTCATTTACAGACTATAAGGAATATGTCTTCGATGAGGATCAGTATACCACCGTACTCGTAGGGGATAGGATTAAACCTGGAGATAAAATTGCGAAGGGAGACTTTGTGAATGATGTGTTTTATAGAAACATCGGTAGGTCTATTTTAGTAGGTTTGTTTTTATTTATTTCAATATTAGTATATTTAGCATATAAAAAGAGAAGAAAAGAAGGGAGGGCTACCATATGAATTCATCCGCATTAACTGTTATGATAATATCGCAAGGAGTTTTTGTCCTCGTTGCACTCTATTTTTTTTATAGGGTATTAACCACGCCTCCCAAGCAGGAGCCCGACTCGTATTCCGAGAACGATGACATTGTAGAAAGGCAAAAGGAGTAAGCTGTGCGCAAAAAATCGATAAAATCCCATTTCAGTTTTAATAAACAAGAACGAAATGGGATTTTCTTTTTATTGTTCATCATTCTTTCGCTTCAAGGCTTCTTTTATGTTGGCAGTGGGTATTTCTGTGCTAGCCTTGAACCCCAGATAGAAGTAGATAACGAGCTTCAGAAGAAAATAGATCAACTTAAAATAGCATCCGCCAAACGGGACTCCATGGAGGTGTATGACTTTAATCCCAATTTTATTACGGACTATAAAGGGTATGTGTTAGGGATGTCTCCAGAAGAAATTGATAGATTGCATTCGTTTAGAGCAAACAATACTTTTGTTAATTCTGCCCGGGAATTCCAGGAGGTCACTTTAATTTCCGATTCCCTATTACAGGCCATAGCTCCTTATTTTAAGTTTCCAGAATGGACGCAATCGCCAAGGCGATCCAATTTCAAAAAAATGGGTGCCACTTCAAACAATGAAGAATTGGCGTATGCTTCCGAGTTAAAGGAGGAAGTTTCTTCAGCAGGCTTGGTTCTTAAAGACCTTAATAATGCAACCGCTGCCGATCTAAAGTTGGTGTCTGGCGTGGGAACAGTATTATCCAGTAGAATTGTGAAATTTAGAGATCGGCTGGGAGGCTTTGTGAAGGAAGAACAATTGGCACATGTTTACGGTTTGGAAGGGGAGGTGGTCCAAAGAATTTTGCAACAGTTTAAAATTGGAACTGTCCCGGAAATAGTGAAAATAAATATCAATGAGGCCCCTGCCTCCGAATTAGTGGGGTTGGTTTATTTTAATTACGATCTTGCCTATCGGATTGTTGCCTATAGAGATAGGAACGGGGCCTTCACCTCTTTCGATCAACTATTGAGTATTGAAGATTTTCCTTCCGAAAAATTAGATATAATTCAGTTATATTTGCAATTATAAAATAGTAACAGCTAATATAATGGTTATAGATACCCCTAATACAATGAGTTTCGATTTTTCTGAAACTCAGAAAATGGTAGCTGCTTCCGCAAAGGAGTTCGCTGAACAATATATAAGGCCTTTTGTAATGGAGTGGGATGAGGCGCAAACCTTTCCAGTAGAAGTGTTTAAAAAAGCGGGAGAGATGGGCTTTATGGGAGTGCTGGTTCCAGTGGAACTTGGTGGCTCCGGATTGGGGTATCACGAGTATATTAGTATTATAGAAGAAATTTCCAAAGTAGATCCCTCAATTGGGTTATCGGTAGCTGCACATAATTCTTTGTGTACCAACCATATTTTGAGCTTTGGGACGGAGGAGCAAAAACAAAAATGGATTCCCAAGTTGGCTACAGCTGAATGGATAGGGGCTTGGGGTTTAACAGAGCACAATACCGGTTCTGATGCTGGAGGAATGAACACTACCGCTGTAAAGGAGGGAGATCATTGGGTGCTTAACGGGGCTAAGAACTTTATTACCCACGGGAAAAGTGGGGATATCGCTGTGGTTATAGCCAGGACTGGTGAGAAAGGGGATAGCCGCGGAATGACCGCTTTTGCAATTGAAATGGGTACCCCTGGTTTTACTAGCGGTAAAAAGGAAGACAAATTAGGCATGCGCGCAAGTGAAACTGCTGAATTGATTTTTGACAATTGTAAGATTCCAGATGCCAATAGATTAGGGGAAGTAGGGGAAGGCTTTATTCAATCCATGAAGATACTGGATGGAGGTAGGATTTCCATAGGCGCATTGTCACTAGGCATTGCCAAAGGAGCTTATGAGGCTGCTTTGAAATATTCCAAAGAGAGAGAGCAGTTTGGTAAACCTATTAGTCAATTTCAGGGCATCTCGTTTAAACTGGCAGATATGGCAACGGAAATTGAAGCTTCAGAGTTGCTACTACATAAATCGGCCTTTCTTAAAAATGAAGGTCGCAATGTCACCAAGTTGGGCGCTATGGCAAAGATGTATGCCTCCGAAGTATGTGTTAGAGCTGCTAATGAGGCGGTTCAAATTCACGGAGGATATGGTTATACCAAGGATTATCCAGTGGAGAAATTTTACCGCGATTCTAAATTGTGTACGATTGGTGAGGGAACTACCGAAATCCAAAAAATCGTCATTGCAAGAAATATTTTAAAATAAGTCGATAATATATAGCAACCCATCCGGGAAAGGAGGGGGTTATAGCTTCTGTGTTAATTTTGTTTCTTCGCTTTCTTGGCCTATGTTAGGGTTAAAGGGCTTAGCAATAAGGCTATCCCAAGTTTAATCACTATACTTTATTATAATGAATATTAATTGGGTGTTATTGTTATTAGGGGGTTTGTTTGAAACCGGATTTGCCATTAGTTTGGGAAAAGCACAGCAAACATCGGGTAAAGAGATGTGGATGTGGCTGGGAGCTTTTGTAGTGAGCGTTAGTATTAGTATGTTCCTTCTTTTTAAAGCCATGGGCGGAGAGAAAGCGATCCCCGTTGGTACGGCTTATGCGGTATGGGGTGCGATCGGTGCCATTGGGACGGTCATAGCAGGTATACTAATGTTTAAGGAGCCAGTTACTTTTTGGCGACTGTTTTTTCTTTCCACTTTGGTTATTTCTGTAATCGGGCTTCAGGTGGTTGGAGAAGCTACCTAAGGGTTTTCAAGATTTGTGAATGGCTTCTAGATCCATAGGTAGTTACCCATGCTGTTAGTCTTTATTGTTAAGTCAATATGTGAATGTAGGGAACTGCTAGCAGGATGAAATAGGGTCAATGGAGGTTTTAAAAAGTTTTTCAAAATATTTGATGGTATTTGAAGATTAATGATATATATTTGCAGCCTTAATCACAAAAGAGAGGAGGTTATCGCCCATGTTAATAATACCAATAAAAGAAGGAGAGAATATAGATAGAGCTTTGAAGCGTTACAAGCGAAAGTTCGATAAGACCGGTAGAATGCGACAATTGAGAAAGCGTCAGCAGTACACTAAGCCATCTGTTTTAAACAGAGCGCAGAGACAGAAAGCCGCGTATATTCAACATCTTAGGGACGAAGAGGAAATATAAATCCCTATTCTGTATAAGATTTAAACGCCCTGCCAATATGGTAGGGCGTTTTTTTATTTAATGCAATTGCTGCTTCCAGCTTCTTGGTGTGGAGATTACCAGGTCGATTGGGTTCATAATGTTAATGATTAAGTTGCTGGGTGCAATGATTCTATTGGTAGCCAATTGCTTTTAGTGGATAAAGGTTCTTGACTATGGATATTAAATACTTGGTTTTAATTTCCGTGGGAACAAACTTTTGTAACTTTGAGTCATGTCTCTTTCAGCCTTTATTTCATATTTATCCTTAGAGAAGAATTACTCTCCTCATACGGTACTTGCATATAAGAATGATGTTCTTGAGTTTTCGGACTTCGTTGTCCATCGATTTCAAATGGTGGATATCGATGAAGCTAACTATGCCTTAATACGGAGCTGGATTATAGATTTGGTAGAATCGGGGATATCCAATAGATCCGTTAACCGTAAAGTGGCCTCTCTAAAAGCCTACTATAACTTTCTTTTGAAAACAGAGCGATTGTCGGTAAACCCATTGGCAAAGCATAGGGCGTTAAAGACCCCTAAAAAGGTAGAAGTGCCATTTTCCGAACAAGAAATGGAAAAAGTGCTAAGTCAGATGGTTTATGAAAATACATTTGAGGGTAAACGAAATAAGTTGATCATTGAGCTTCTGTACGCCACCGGGATAAGACGGGCAGAGCTAATAGGGCTCCGTATGCAGGATGTAAATGTATCCGAAAACACTATTAAGGTACTGGGAAAGAGGAACAAGGAGCGTATAATCCCATTATTGGATTCGGTAAAGCAGTCTTTTTTGGTGTATAGAGAGGCTAGGGAAGAGTTGCAAACTGTACGGGACCACGCCTATGTTTTTCTTACTTCCAAGGGTAATAAAGTGTATGAAACGCTTGTGTATAGAATTGTAAATAGGTACCTTAGTGAGGTGTCTGTTAAGGTAAAAAAGAGTCCGCATATTTTGCGGCATACCTTTGCAACCCACTTGTTGAATCAGGGAGCGGATTTAAATGCAGTAAAGGAGTTATTGGGTCACTCAAGCTTGGCGTCTACCCAGGTTTATACTCATAATAGTATTGCGGAATTAAAAAAAGTATATCTCGCGCATCCTAGAAACAAGGAGTAATAGATTAAGTATTGTTTAACGTTCAAAAAAAGTAATATATGAAAGTAAACACGCAATCGGTAAATTTTACGGCTGAAGGGAAACTATTGGACTTTATGGAGGCCAGGTTAGGTAAGCTAGAGCAGTTTTATGATAAGATCGTTAGTACGGATGTGTATCTAAAGGTAGAGAACACAAGCTCTAAAGAAAATAAAATAGTGGAAATCAAGGTGTTGGTGCCACGAGATAATTTTATAGTGAAGAAACAATGTAAGACATTTGAAGAGGCAATTGATACGGCATGTAGTAGCTTAGAGCGCAAGCTGGTGAAGCGAAAAGAAAAAATTAGGCTAAATGCGTAAAAATTTTTCAAAAAATGTTTTGATTAAAAAAATAAAGGTATACATTTGCAGTCCGTTAGAAATAGCGGGCTTTTTTTTGAAAGGAAAAGAAGTAAAGGCCGATGTAGCTCAGCTGGCTAGAGCAGCTGATTTGTAATCAGCAGGTCGTGGGTTCGAGTCCCTCCATCGGCTCAATAAAAAGGCAGGAATAGAAGTTGTTTTTGCCAAGTTTTTTGAAATAATGTTTTCAGGTTTCTAGAGTGTAAAACCAGTCTAAAATAAAGTCGAAAAAAATTTTTCGATTTAGGGTTGGAAAACAAAAATAAATACTATTTTTGTCGCTCTTTTAAAAGAGGGGTTGATGAACGGCGGAAGTGAGTTCTGAAGTTTAAAGAGGGTCCGAAAGGAATTGCCTTAATCAGCCGAAGTGAAACTACTATTGTATAGTGTTCATTTGTTCTTTGGAAATTGTAATTTAATTAAGTTGGGGAGATACTCAAGCGGCCAACGAGGGCAGACTGTAAATCTGCTGACTATGTCTTCGCAGGTTCGAATCCTGCTCTCCCCACTAAAGTGATCGCTGCTAAGTTCTTGTTTTTGAACGACGCGTCACGACAAGAGTTTTTTTTGATAAAAATTCGGAACTTTCTTTTGAAATAATGAGATAAGTTTTTAGGTTTGCCTGAAAATTATAATGCGGGAGTAGCTCAGTTGGTAGAGCGTCAGCCTTCCAAGCTGAATGTCGCCGGTTCGAACCCGGTCTCCCGCTCAAGATTTTAAAAGCAGAGGCTCCTTAATTTGGGGCTTTATGTGATTGGAATAGATTCGACTGGATTAAAAATCCAGTTAAGGGGCAAAGTCTAAAAGGCTTCGTTCGAGTTCATTTAACTTTGGGTTGATGGCGAGTGTAGGAAGTAAGGGGTTGCCCGGACTTCTGGTATTTTTAAAAGGCCGGTGTAGCTCAGGGGTAGAGCGCTTCCTTGGTAAGGAAGAGGTCATGAGTTCAAATCTCATCATTGGCTCAATTAAGGCATTATTTGTACACTAATATAAACTAAGAATTAAAATTAACAAACATGGCAAAGGCAACATTTGATCGTTCCAAACCGCATTTAAATATAGGTACTATTGGACACGTGGATCACGGTAAGACTACATTGACTGCAGCTATTACTACTGTATTGGCTAACGCAGGATTTTCTGAAATGAGAAGTTTCGATTCTATCGATAACGCTCCTGAAGAAAAAGAAAGGGGTATTACCATTAATACTTCACACGTAGAGTACGCAACTGCTAACCGTCACTACGCTCACGTTGACTGTCCAGGTCACGCCGATTACGTAAAGAACATGGTTACTGGTGCTGCTCAGATGGACGGTGCTATATTGGTGGTTGCTGCTACAGATGGTCCAATGCCACAGACTCGTGAGCACATCCTTCTAGGACGCCAGGTTGGTATTCCAAGAATCGTTGTTTTCTTGAATAAAGTAGACATGGTTGATGATGAGGAGTTATTGGAGTTGGTTGAAATGGAAGTAAGAGATTTGCTTTCTTTCTACGAGTACGACGGTGATAATGGACCTGTTGTTGCTGGATCTGCATTAGGTGCTTTGAACGGTGAGCAGAAGTGGGTAGACACTGTGTTGAGCTTGATGGAAGCAGTTGATAACTGGATTGAGTTGCCTACAAGAGATGTTGATAAGAACTTCTTGATGCCTGTTGAAGATGTATTTACAATTACTGGTCGTGGAACTGTTGCTACAGGACGTATCGAAACTGGTGTTGCTAACACTGGAGATCCAGTAGAGATCATCGGAATGGGAGCTGAGAAATTGACTTCTACTATTACAGGGGTTGAGATGTTCCGTAAGATATTGGATAGAGGAGAAGCTGGTGATAACGTTGGTATCCTTTTGAGAGGTATTGAAAAGACTCAAATAAAAAGAGGAATGGTAATCTGTAAGCCAGGTTCTGTAACTCCACACGCTAAGTTTGAGGCTGAGGTTTATATCCTTAAGAAAGAAGAAGGTGGACGTCACACTCCATTCCATAATAACTACCGTCCACAGTTCTACGTGAGAACTACAGATGTTACGGGTACTATTAATCTTCCTGATGGAGTAGAAATGGTAATGCCAGGTGATAACCTTACTATCACAGTAGATCTATTGTCTCCAATTGCTTTGAACGAAGGATTGCGTTTTGCAATACGTGAAGGTGGTAGAACAGTAGGTGCAGGACAGGTTACTAAGATAATTGACTAAGTCATTATAGATTAAGGTAATTTAACATTGAGGGTGTCTTGCTAAAGCGGGATACCTTTCAATGTAAATATAAGTAGGTGACTTACTTCCTGTGTTGAGTCTTTCAAATTTGAGAGGTTTGTAGAAAGTAAGTCATCTTATAAACGGGTGTAGCTCAGTTGGTAGAGCACTGGTCTCCAAAACCAGGTGTCGGGAGTTCGAGCCTCTCCGCCCGTGCAAAGTAAAGCTAAGGGTTTTAAAGTTCTTGTTGCTTTTAGAGTAACAGGACAATACGAAGCCTGAGTTGAAATAGAGTAAGGCTTTAAGGGAAGGTAGGGGGATCTCTGCTAAGTGCCCGGAAGTCAGTTAAGAAAATAAAGACACGCTGCATGTTTACATATATATCAGAATCCATTGAGGAACTTAAGAATAATGTTTCTTTGCCTCCTAGGGCAGAATCTACCAATTTAATGGTTATAGTAGCGGTATTTTCCATTGTTTTTGCGTTGGCGACTTGGGGTGTGGATACTGTATTTGGTAGAGTAATTCAATTTTATTTCAATAACATAATCAATTAAGAGTAGCTCTATGTCTGAAGTGTTGGAAAAGAAATGGTATGTGGTAAGAGCTGTCAGTGGTCAAGAGAACAAGATTAAAGGCTATATAGAGACGGAAGTTGCCCGTTTGGGGTTTGAGGACTATTTGGAAGAGGTTTTAGTTCCTACGGAAAAAGTAGTACAGATCAGAAATGGGAAAAAAATAAATAAAGAACGCGTTTATTTCCCAGGGTATATTATGGTGAAAGCCAACCTTGGAGGTGAGATGGTTCATATTATCCGCTCTATAACCAACGTGATCGGATTTTTGGGTGAAACCAAAGGCGGAGACCCTGTTCCATTGAGAAAATCAGAGGTGAACAGGATGCTAGGTAAGGTAGATGAGTTGGCTGTAAAAACAGACAGCGTTGCCATTCCGTTCGTATTTGGGGAGACCGTAAAAGTTATCGATGGTCCATTCAATGGATTTAATGGTACCGTAGAGAAGATCAACGAAGAAAAACGCAAGCTAGAGGTGATGGTGAAGATCTTTGGAAGAAAAACACCTTTGGAGCTTAGTTATATGCAGGTAGAGAAAATCTAGCAAGCGTTAATTACCTTCAACAAACAAAGAATTAATAAGAACTGTTACATAGTTGAAAGGGGTGTTGCTTCCAATTTAACACCACTTTAAATTTAATTAGAAACAATGGCAAAAGAAGTAAGTAAAGTAGTTAAACTACAAGTTAGGGGAGGTGCTGCGAATCCGTCGCCACCGGTTGGACCCGCTTTAGGTGCTGCCGGGGTTAACATAATGGAATTCTGTAAGCAATTTAATGCGCGTACACAGGATAAAGCAGGGAAGGTCCTGCCCGTTGCGATCACGGTTTATAAAGACAAGTCGTTCGACTTTGTTGTAAAGACACCGCCAGCGGCAGTTCAATTAATGGAAGCGGCTAAGGTTAAAAAAGGATCTGGCGAGCCTAACAGAAACAAGGTGGCCAGTGTTACTTGGGATCAGGTTAAAGCAATCGCTGAGGACAAAATGGTAGATTTAAATGCCTTTACGGTAGAATCCGCAATGAGCATGGTAGCTGGTACAGCTAGATCTATGGGTTTAAAAGTAGCAGGCACGAGACCTTTTTAAAATCTTAAAAGCAATTTAGAATGGCAAAATTAACAAAGAAGCAAAAGGAAGCTCAGGGCAAGATAGATAAGAATAAGCTCTATTCTGTTGCTGAAGCTGCTGCTTTAGTAAAAGAGATAACCAATACAAATTTTGATTCATCTGTTGAATTGGCGGTGCGTTTGGGTGTAGATCCAAGAAAAGCCAATCAAATGGTACGTGGGGTAGTAACACTTCCTCATGGAACAGGTAAGGATGTTAAGGTTTTGGCATTGGTAACGCCTGATAAGGAAGCAGAGGCAAAAGAGGCTGGTGCTGACTATGTAGGTTTAGATGAGTATTTGGATAAAATTAAAGGTGGTTGGACCGATGTAGATGTAATTATCACCATGCCAAGTGTAATGGGGAAATTAGGTCCACTAGGTAGAGTTTTAGGGCCAAGAGGTCTTATGCCTAATCCAAAAACTGGTACAGTAACCATGGACGTAGCCAAGGCGGTTACGGAGGTGAAAGCTGGTAAGATAGATTTTAAAGTTGACAAAACAGGAATTGTGCACGCAGCTATTGGGAAGGTATCTTTCTCAGCAGATAAGATTGCGGATAATGCCAATGAGTTGTTGGATACCTTGTTAAAGTTAAGGCCAACGGCGGCTAAAGGGGTGTATATGAAATCAATTTATATGTCCAGTACTATGAGTCCTAGTGTTGCATTGGATCCAAAAGTAGATTAACTGTTAGTCAAAAGATTTTATTATGACAAGAGAAGAGAAAGTAAATGTTATACAGGATTTAACTGCTCAATTGGCGGAAAGCTCCACAATTTATTTGACTGACATTTCTGGATTGAATGCTGAGAAAACTTCAGCTTTAAGAAGGGCTTGTTACAAAGCAAATATTAGACTTGCAGTAGTTAAGAACACTATGCTTGCAAAAGCAATGGAGGCCTCTGAAAAGGACTTTGGTGAACTTCCGGAAGTTTTGAAGGGAAGTACCTCCGTAATGTTTTCTGAAACTGGTAACGCACCTGCAAAGTTAATCAAGAACTTTAGAAAGAAAGCCGATAAGCCTGTTTTGAAAGGGGCTTATATAGCCGAGGCAATCTATATTGGTGACGATCAATTGAATACTCTAGAGAGTATCAAGTCTAAAGAGGAAATGGTTGGCGAAATCATTGGATTGTTACAATCCCCAGCTAAGAATGTTATCTCTGGACTTAAGTCCGGTGGAGGTAAGCTTGCTGGAATTCTGAAGACGTTATCAGAAAAATAATACGTACGCACTAAAAACAATTATATTTTAAAATTTTATTAAACGATAGAAAAATGGCAGAATTAAAAGATTTCGCAGAACAATTGGTTAACCTTACAGTAAAAGAAGTAAATGAGTTAGCTGCAATATTAAAAGAGGAGTACGGTATTGAGCCTGCAGCTGCTGCAGTTGCTGTTGCTGCCGGTGGTGGAGCCGAAGGTGGTGAAGCTGCTGAGGAGCAAACTGAATTCGACGTAATTTTGAAAGCCGCTGGTGGTTCTAAATTAGCAGTTGTTAAATTGGTTAAGGAATTGACTGGTTTAGGATTGAAAGATGCTAAGGACATCGTTGATAGCGCACCTAAAGCTGTTAAGGAAGCTGTTGCTAAAGAAGAGGCTGAGGCAATTAAATCTCAATTGGAAGAAGCAGGAGCAGAAGTTGAGCTTAAATAATAGCGACAACCATAATTATTCTGGTTTAGGTCTTTCCGCTTTTTGTGGCTAGACCTAAGCCTTTTTATACATACCGTGTATAAAGGGATACACGACCCAATTAAGTATTCACGATCAAAATTTTGTCCATTGATGTTCACAAATCAGACTGAAAGAATAAGTTTCGCATCCGCTAAGAACACGCCGGATTATCCGGATTTCTTGGACATTCAGATTAAATCATTTCAAGATTTTTTTCAACTTGAGACCAAATCTGACGAAAGGGGCAATGAAGGGTTGTATAACACCTTCATGGAAAACTTTCCCATTACAGACACCAGGAACCAGTTCGTCCTAGAATTTTTAGACTATTTTATTGATCCACCTAGATATTCCATTCAAGAATGTATAGAGCGTGGACTTACGTACAGTGTTCCTCTAAAAGCTAGATTAAAATTATATTGTACAGATCCAGAGCATGAGGATTTCGAGACCATCGTACAGGATGTGTACTTGGGTACAATTCCTTATATGACTCCTAGTGGTACCTTTGTGGTAAACGGTGCCGAGCGTGTAGTTGTTTCTCAGTTACACCGTTCTCCTGGGGTTTTCTTCGGACAATCCTTCCATGCAAATGGAACTAAGTTGTATTCTGCCAGGGTAATTCCTTTTAAAGGATCTTGGATAGAATTTGCAACTGATATCAATGGCGTTATGTACGCTTATATTGATAGAAAGAAAAAATTACCTGTTACTACCCTGTTTAGAGCAATAGGCTATGAAAGGGATAAGGACATCTTGGAAATATTTGATCTTTCGGAAGAAATAAAAGTTTCCAATGCCGGACTTAAAAAAGTGCTTGGCCGTAAATTGGCAGCTAGAGTATTGAACACTTGGCACGAGGATTTTGTGGATGAAGATACGGGCGAAGTGGTCTCAATTGAGCGAAACGAGATTATCTTGGATCGTGATACCGTTCTAGAAAAAGAACATATTCCGGAAATCTTGGACGCCGATGTAAAATCTATCCTCTTGCACAAGGAGAATAGTGGACAGAGTGATTATTCCATTATTCACAATACCCTTCAAAAGGATCCAACTAACTCCGAAAAAGAAGCTGTTGAACACATCTATCGTCAATTGCGTAACGCAGAGCCGCCAGATGAGGAGACTGCTCGTGGTATTATAGATAAGTTGTTCTTCTCCGATCAGCGTTATAACTTGGGAGAGGTAGGACGTTATAGAATGAACAAAAAACTTGGTTTGGACATCGCCATGGACAAGCAGGTCCTTACCAGGGAAGATATCATTACCATTATAAAATATTTGATAGAATTGATCAATTCCAAAGCGGAGATCGATGATATCGACCACCTTTCTAACCGTAGGGTTAGAACGGTAGGTGAACAATTGTCACAACAGTTTGGTGTAGGTCTTGCCCGTATGGCCAGAACTATTCGTGAACGTATGAACGTACGTGACAACGAGGTGTTTACCCCAATTGATTTGATCAACGCGAAAACATTGTCTTCGGTGATCAACTCCTTCTTTGGAACCAACCAGTTGTCCCAATTTATGGACCAGACCAACCCCTTGGCGGAAATTACGCACAAGAGAAGGCTGTCTGCATTAGGGCCAGGTGGATTATCCAGAGAGAGAGCAGGGTTTGAGGTACGTGACGTTCACTATACGCACTACGGAAGACTTTGTCCGATTGAAACTCCTGAAGGACCCAATATTGGGTTAATTTCTTCGCTATCGGTTTTTGCCAAGGTAAACCCAATGGGCTTCTTGGAAACTCCCTACCGTAGAGTGGAAGATGGAAAAGTTAATCTAGACGATGCTATCTACCTAAGTGCAGAAGAGGAAGAAGGAATGAAAATTGCACAAGCAAACATTCCTATGGATGATGAAGGTACCATTACACCAGAAAAACTGATTGCAAGGGAAGAGGGCGATTTCCCAGTAGTAGATCCAGTAGAATTGAACTATACGGATGTTGCTCCTAACCAAATTGCTTCTATATCTGCCTCCTTAATTCCATTCTTGGAGCACGATGATGCGAACAGGGCTTTGATGGGATCTAACATGATGAGACAGGCAGTACCCCTGTTAAGACCAGAGGCGCCTATTGTAGGTACCGGATTGGAACGTCAGGTTGCATCAGACTCTCGAGTATTGATAAATGCAGAAGGCGATGGGGTTGTGGAATATGTGGATTCTAAGAAGATCACCATTAAGTACGATAGGACCGAGGATGAAAAACTGGTAAGTTTTGATGAAGATTCCAAGACCTATGAGTTGGTGAAATTTAGAAAGACTAACCAAGGTACCAGTATTAACCTTAAACCCATTGTAAGAAAAGGGTATAGAGTTAAAAAAGGACAGGTACTTTGTGAAGGATATGCTACTGAAAACGGCGAATTAGCATTGGGTAGAAACCTTGTAGTGGCCTTTATGCCATGGAAAGGTTACAACTTTGAGGATGCTATTGTGATTTCCGAAAAAGTGGTAAGAGAGGATATATTTACTTCTATTCACGTAGATGAATACGCGTTGGAAGTAAGGGATACCAAATTGGGAGCTGAGGAATTAACCAATGATATTCCAAACGTTTCTGAGGAAGCTACCAAGGATTTGGACGAATACGGAATGATCCGTATTGGAGCCGAAGTGAAGCCTGGGGATATCCTTATTGGTAAGATTACCCCAAAAGGGGAATCAGATCCAACACCGGAAGAAAAATTATTGCGTGCCATCTTTGGAGACAAGGCAGGAGATGTTAAGGATGCTTCCTTAAAAGCTTCCCCTTCCCTACATGGAGTGGTTATCGATAAGAAATTATTCTCTAGATCTGTAAAGGATAAGCGTAAGCGTTCTGAAGACAAAGAGGAATTGGCAAAATTGGAGTTGGAATACGAAGTAAAATTCCAACAGCTGAAAGATGTATTGGTAGAAAAGCTGTTCACCTTGGTCAATGGTAAAACTTCACAGGGTGTTTTAAACGACCTTGGGGAGGAAGTACTTCCAAAAGGAAAGAAATACACCTTGAGAATGTTGAACGCAGTAGACGATTTCGCCCACTTGGTAGGAGGAAGTTGGACTACGGATAAGGAGTGCAACGCTTTGGTGAACGATCTTTTGCATAACTATAAGATTAAACTAAACGACCTTCAAGGTAACCTAAGAAGGGATAAGTTTACCATTTCTGTTGGAGATGAACTGCCTTCTGGAATTATGAAATTAGCCAAGGTGTATGTTGCTAAAAAACGTAAACTGAAGGTAGGAGATAAGATGGCAGGACGTCACGGAAACAAAGGTATTGTTTCTAGAATTGTACGTCATGAGGATATGCCGTTCTTGGAAGACGGAACTCCAGTAGATATTGTACTAAACCCACTAGGGGTACCTTCCCGTATGAACATTGGTCAGATTTATGAGACTGTTCTAGGATGGGCCGGATTAAAATTAGGTAAGAAATACGCTACCGCAATTTTTGATGGAGCCGACTTGGACGAGATCAATACCTTTACGGATGAAGCTGGAATTCCTAGATACGGACATACCTATCTATATGACGGAGGCACGGGTCAGCGTTTCCACCAGCCTGCAACAGTAGGGGTGATTTATATGTTGAAATTAGGTCACATGGTAGATGATAAGATGCACTCGCGTTCTATAGGACCCTACTCGCTAATTACGCAGCAGCCATTAGGAGGTAAAGCTCAATTTGGAGGTCAGCGATTTGGAGAGATGGAAGTGTGGGCCTTGGAAGCGTATGGAGCTTCTGCAACCCTACGTGAAATATTAACGGTTAAATCTGATGATGTTATTGGAAGAGCCAAGACATATGAGTCTATCGTTAAGGGAGAAACCATGCCTGAACCTGGATTGCCAGAATCTTTCAACGTATTAATGCACGAACTTAAAGGTTTAAGTTTAGACATAAGATTGGAAGAATAATGAGAATAGGTTTTGAACACTATTCCTAACAATTAGAATTAAATTAGTATCAGAATATAGTTATGGCTAGACTAAAAGATAATAATACCGTTAAAAGGTTCAATAAAATTTCAATCGGGTTGGCCTCTCCAGAAGCTATTTTGGCAGAGTCCCGAGGTGAGGTTTTAAAACCTGAAACTATTAACTATAGAACGCACAAACCAGAGCGTGACGGTCTTTTCTGTGAGCGTATCTTTGGTCCTGTAAAGGATTACGAGTGTGCTTGTGGCAAGTACAAGAGAATTCGCTACCGCGGCATCGTTTGTGATCGTTGTGGCGTAGAGGTAACAGAGAAAAAAGTCCGTAGGGATAGGGTAGGACACATTAATTTAGTAGTACCCGTTGCCCATATATGGTACTTCCGTTCCCTTCCAAATAAAATTGGATACCTATTAGGATTGCCTTCCAAGAAATTGGATATGATTATTTACTACGAACGTTACGTAGTAATACAGCCTGGAATCGCTAAAGGTCCAGAAGGGGAAGAAATTAAGAAGATGGACTTCCTGAGTGAGGAGGAGTACTTAAATGTAATGGAATCCATTCCTCAGGAAAATCAATACCTGGAAGATTCCGATCCCAACAAGTTTATTGCTAAAATGGGAGCGGAGTGTCTAATTGACCTATTGTCTAGGATAGACTTAAAAGAACTATCCTACGAACTTAGACATAAGGCCAATACAGAAACTTCCAAGCAGCGTAAGACCGAGGCATTAAAAAGACTTCAGGTAGTAGAGGCCCTAAGGGAGTCTCAAGAGAATAGAGAGAATAATCCGGAGTGGATGATCATGAAGGTTATTCCGGTTATTCCACCAGAATTACGTCCATTGGTACCCTTGGATGGTGGTCGTTTTGCTACCTCGGATTTAAATGATCTGTATAGAAGGGTTATCATTAGAAATAACCGTCTTAAAAGATTGGTAGAAATCAAAGCTCCAGAAGTTATTCTTAGAAATGAGAAGCGTATGCTTCAGGAAGCTGTAGATTCCCTATTTGATAACACCCGTAAGGCATCAGCAGTAAAAACTGAATCTAACAGGCCTCTAAAATCACTTTCCGATTCCTTAAAAGGTAAGCAAGGACGTTTCCGTCAAAACCTTTTGGGTAAACGTGTGGATTACTCTGCTCGTTCGGTTATTGTTGTAGGACCAGAGATGAAGTTGTTCGAATGTGGTTTGCCTAAGGATATGGCCGCAGAACTTTACAAACCTTTTGTAATCCGTAAATTGATTGAAAGGGGAATTGTAAAAACTGTTAAGTCTGCCAAGAAAATAATAGACCGCAAAGAACCGGTAGTTTGGGATATCCTGGAAAATGTCTTAAAAGGACATCCAGTACTATTGAACCGTGCTCCTACCTTGCACCGTCTAGGTATACAAGCGTTTCAGCCTAAACTGATAGAAGGTAAGGCAATCCGTCTTCACCCATTGGTATGTACGGCTTTTAACGCGGATTTTGATGGTGACCAGATGGCAGTACACCTTCCGTTGGGTCCAGAAGCAATTTTGGAAGCCCAACTATTGATGTTGGCATCACATAACATTCTTAACCCGGCAAATGGTTCTCCTATTACTGTACCTTCACAGGATATGGTTTTGGGTCTGTACTATATGACCAAGGAAAAGAAATCTACTCCAGAGGAAGAGGTTAAAGGAGAAGGACTTACTTTCTACTCCTATGAAGAGGTAGTGATTGCTTACAACGAAGGACGTTTAGATCTTAACGCAGGCATTAAAGTGCGTGCAAAGAACTTTAATGAAGAAGGAGAGTTGGTAAATCAAATTATACCAACAACCGTAGGTAGGGTCTTGTTTAATATGGTAGTACCAGAAGAAGCAGGATATATCAACGAAGTATTGAATAAGAAATCGTTAAGGGATATTATTGGTAATATCTTAAGAGTTACTAGTGTTCCCGAAACGGCAGAGTTCTTGGATAAGATCAAGACCATGGGATATGATTTCGCCTTTAGAGGTGGACTATCCTTTAGCTTAGGGGATATTATTATTCCTAAAGAAAAAGATGAGATGATTGCAGATGCCAACGCACAGGTCGATGGTATTATGGCAAACTATAACATGGGTCTAATTACCAATAACGAACGTTATAACCAGGTAATTGACGTGTGGACATCTACCAATACGGTGTTGACCGAATTGGCTATGAAGCGAATTCGTGAAGACATGCAAGGGTTTAACTCTGTGTATATGATGTTGGATTCTGGGGCAAGGGGTTCTAAGGAGCAGATTCGCCAGTTAACCGGTATGCGTGGATTGATGGCGAAGCCTAAGAAATCTACCGCTGGAGGTGGGGAAATTATTGAAAACCCCATTCTATCCAACTTTAAGGAAGGATTATCCATTTTGGAATACTTTATTTCTACTCACGGTGCGCGTAAGGGACTTGCGGATACGGCCTTGAAAACGGCAGATGCTGGTTACTTAACTCGTCGTCTGGTAGACGTTTCCCAGGATGTGATTGTCAATATAGAAGATTGTGAGACCCTAAGAGGTATTCAGGTAGAAGCACTTAAAAAGAACGAAGAGATTGTAGAATCATTGGGTGACAGAATCCTAGGTAGGGTTTCTCTACACGATGTATACGATCCATTAACCGAAGAACTGCTAGTAGAAGCAGGACAGGAAATCAAGGAAGATGATGTGAAACGCATCAATGCTTCTCCGATCGAAATGGTTGAAGTACGTTCGCCGTTAACTTGTGAGGCTCTAAAAGGAATTTGTGGTAAATGTTATGGAAGAAACCTTTCTACCAATAAAATGGTGCAAAGAGGAGAAGCCGTTGGTGTTGTTGCCGCACAGTCCATTGGGGAACCAGGTACACAGTTAACCCTGAGAACCTTCCACGTTGGAGGTATTGCAGGAAACATTTCAGAGGACAATAAACTGGAAGCTAAATATGCTGGTATTGCTGAAATAGAAGAGCTGAGAACCGTTAGCAATAAAAATGAGGAAGGTGAAGATTCTGAAATTGTAATTTCTAGGACTTCCGAGGTTAAGGTAATAGATCCTAAAACTGGGATTACACTTAGTACCAACAATATTCCTTATGGATCTCAGTTGTTCATTAAGAATGGGGATAAAGTTGAGAAAGGTCAAAAGATCTGTTCGTGGGATCCTTATAACGGGGTAATCGTTTCAGAATTTACTGGCCAGATTGCTTATGAGAATATTGAGCAAGGAGTTACCTACCAGGTAGAAATTGATGAGCAGACCGGATTCCAGGAGAAAGTAATTTCTGAATCCAGAAACAAAAAGTTGATTCCTACTTTATTGATCAAGAACGATAAGAACGAAGTATTGCGTTCTTACAACTTACCAGTTGGTTCACATATCATGGTAGATGATGGTGATAAGATCAAGGAAGGTAAGATTTTGGTTAAGATTCCACGTAAATCGGCCAAGTCCGGGGATATTACTGGAGGTCTTCCAAGAGTTACCGAATTGTTCGAAGCACGTAACCCATCTAACCCTGCGGTAGTTTCTGAAATTGATGGAGTTGTTTCCTTTGGAAAGATTAAACGAGGGAATAGAGAAATCATTATAGAATCTAGATTAGGAGAGGTTAAGAAATACTTGGTAAAACTGTCTAATCAGATCCTAGTTCAGGAGAATGATTACGTACGTGCCGGAATGCCATTGTCCGATGGGGCTATTACTCCAGAAGATATCTTGGCGATTAAAGGGCCGTCTGCAGTACAGCAGTACCTAGTAAACGAAGTACAAGAGGTTTACCGTTTACAAGGGGTGAAGATTAATGACAAGCACTTTGAGGTGGTAGTTCGTCAGATGATGCGTAAGGTACGTATCCAAGATCCGGGAGATACTATTTTCTTGGAAAATCAGTTGGTTCACAAGGAAGACTTTATCGTAGAGAACGATGAGATTTACGGAAAGTTGGTAGTTGAGGATGCTGGTGATTCTGAAAACTTAAAACCAGGTCAAATTATTTCCCCAAGGGAATTAAGGGACGAAAACTCCATGTTGAAGCGTAATGATAAGAATTTGGTCTCTGCTAGGGAGGCGGTAGCAGCTACTGCCACACCGATCCTTCAGGGGATTACTAGGGCATCCTTGCAGACCAAGTCGTTTATCTCAGCGGCTTCTTTCCAGGAAACTACCAAAGTATTGAACGAAGCTGCAGTAAGCGGAAAAGTAGATGCATTGGAAGGCTTGAAGGAAAACGTGATAGTTGGACACAGAATTCCAGCTGGAACGGGAATGAGGGATTATGACAATATCATTGTAGGCTCTAAAGAGGAATACGATGAAATCATGGCCCGAAAAGAGGAGCTGAAATTCTAAACTAATAAAACCTCGATGGATTAACATCGAGGTTTTTTTTTGCCCCTAATTTAAATTAATTTATCCCTAAGAATTAGAACCTATAAATCGTTAAATAATGAGCGAGAAAGACCAAAAACAAAATCAGATTAATATAGAATTGGATGAAAAGACAGCTGAAGGAGTCTATTCCAATCTGGCTATCATTAACCATTCCGTATCCGAATTTGTGGTAGATTTTATCAGTATGATGCCTGGTGCGCCAAAAGCCAAGGTTAAAAGTAGAATTATACTTACTCCCCAACACGCCAAAAAGTTTTTAAAGGCGCTGAACGACAACGTAAATCGTTTTGAGCAGGCCCACGGTACTATTCAGGATTACGAACAACCTCCCATTCCAATTAATTTTGGACCTACAGGAGAGGCATAATAAAAAAGGCCCTTTGCACATTGCAAAGGGCCTTTTTTATTTATTAGGATTACCTACTTGGTAAAGCGCTCTCCGTACCAAGGGGCGCCATCAATTAAACTCCGAGGTAAAGTGTAGTTTTACATTAGGGTATTTCTGCTGGGTCATCTGTAGCGAAAACTGGGAGTCTGCCAGGAATACCAATTGATTGCGTTTGTCCTTCGCCAGGAACTTGCTTTTTACCCTTTTAAATTCTTTAAACTCCTCACTTTTGCTATCCTTGGGTTCTACCCAACAGGCTTTATAGACCGGGAAGTTCTCATAGGAACATTTGGCCCCGTACTCGTGCTCTAAACGGTATTGAATCACCTCAAATTGTAAGGCCCCTACGGTACCAATTACTCTCCTTCCGTTAATCTCTAAGGTGAATAGCTGGGCTACACCTTCATCCATTAGCTGATCAATTCCCTTGTACAATTGTTTAGACTTAAGGGGATCTGCATTGTTAATATATCTAAAGTGCTCTGGTGAAAAACTGGGGATTCCTTTATAATTTAAAATTTCCCCTTCGGTTAGGGTGTCTCCAATCTTAAAGTTTCCAGTATCGTGCAGACCTACTATATCACCTGGATAAGAGATGTCTACAATTTCTTTTTTCTCAGCGAAAAAAGCATTGGGACTGGAGAATTTTAGCTTTTTGCCATGTCGTACGTGTAAATAGGGCTTGTTCCGTTCAAACGTACCAGAAACCACCTTAATAAAGGCCAAACGATCGCGGTGTTTCGGATCCATATTAGCGTGAATTTTAAAGACAAAACCAGACAACTCGGCCTCCTCCGGTTTTACCATCCGCTCCTCCGCCATTTTAGGTTGGGGCTTTGGGGCAATATCAACAAAGCAATCCAATAGCTCGCGTACGCCAAAATTGTTTAAAGCAGATCCAAAGAATACAGGCTGTTGTTCTCCTTTTAGATATAGGTCTTTATCAAAATCTGGATACACCCCTTGGGCCAGTTCTAAATTTTCCCGTAGGTCGTTGGCAGATTTCTCGCCAATAATTTTTTCCAACGCTGGGTTGTCTAAATCGTCAAAGGCGATGGTTTCTTCAATATTCTTTTTACTATCCCCACTAAACAGGTTAATGTTCTTTTCATAAATATTATAGATACCCTTAAAATCGTACCCCATTCCAATAGGAAAACTCAAGGGAGTTACGTTTAGGTGGAGTTTTTGTTCCACCTCGTCCAAAAGGTCAAAGGCATCCTTCCCTTCTCGGTCCAGTTTATTGATGAAAACGATCATTGGAATGTTTCTCATCCTACAGACCTCTACCAATTTTTCGGTCTGCTCTTCCACCCCTTTGGCCACATCTACCACCACAATAACACTATCTACAGCGGTGAGGGTCCTAAAGGTATCTTCGGCAAAATCCTTATGCCCTGGGGTATCCAAGATATTAATCTTTTTATCCTTGTAAATAAATGCCAAGACGGAGGTGGCTACGGAAATCCCCCGTTGCTTTTCAATCTCCATAAAATCACTCGTAGCACTTTTCTTTACTTTATTGTTCTTAACGGCTCCCGCTTCCTGAATTGCCCCACCAAATAAAAGTAGTTTCTCTGTTAAGGTAGTTTTCCCCGCATCGGGGTGTGCAATAATTCCAAAAGTTCTTCTTCGTTGAATTTGATTCTTAAAACTCATTATGCAATTTGTTTATGCAAAAATAGGTCATTAAACTTTCTTCATCGAGCAAAATCGACCAAATAAGGTAAAGCGGCTACTTCCCATATCAAAATATGCTTTTAGGGCTATCGTTCATTCAACTGACTTGGACTTTCTTCTTCAATTTTTGCGCTGATTAAGCAAAGGTAAACGGTAGATTTATTAGGGTGGTGGGTATAGAAAAATGTGGTTTGTCGAGTATTATTGTCGTTCCTAGATTGTTGTCCTATTAGGAAACCCATATTATTGGATGGTGGGCATTTTAATTTAACTTAGCCCTAAATATTGTAGTTGCCCCCATACTTACAACATTAAATTCTACGCAGCCATGGTGATTGGTTAATTAACTTATCATAGATGGTGATTTTTATTTTTAATACACTTAAGAAGAGAGTACTCTTAGTCTTCACGCCATTAGTGGCGTTTTTCTTATTTGGACTAACTACGTCCTTTAAGTCGAGCCCTGAAGATATTGCCCAAGGGACTATACTTCTGCGGAGTGCGAACAGCCAACAGTTCCAAGATCCTAATCCGCAAGGAAATGGTATGGTATGCACCCCATTGGAGTTGAAAGCCATACAACCTTCAGATTTTGGTTTTCCAGAAAACCATAATGCAGGGAGTTTATCGGCTACAGAACAGGATATAAGCGCAAAATGGGGCCTGCCAGCGGGTAGTGTACTGGTTAGTGTTTCTGGAGCAAGCACCCATAATAAAAATTCGTTTCATGTATATGACTCTAAGCCAACCGAGTTTAAATTTTCAGGGACGGTCCCAGTAAAGGTTGTTGCCGGGCATTCCCCACATATTCCTGCTTTGGGACGTGATGGAATCATTGGATTGCCTGGGGACGTATATAATCAGACCACTATAGTACCACTAGGATTATTAGCTGCCAATGAGGGAGCTAATTATTATATAGAGAATACTACCGTAGCAGATATCGATAAGAAAAATAGATTCTTTTGGCATTCGGAATCAACTGTAACCCAGATATCCTTTTACACTACAGAAGCGAAGCAAAGAAGTGGTATTGGATTATCATTAATACCAATGATTTGTGTAAGTATGGATGATGATGGGGATGGGGTGCCAAATGATCAAGAAGAAGAGGACGGGACAGACCCTTCGGATTCCTGCGATTTTATTCTAGAGCACCAAACGCTTTCCCCTTCCGATGAATGGATGATTCTGGATTGTGACGGGGATGGGGTTACCAATGAGATAGAAGTGATAGAGGGTACAGACCCCTTAAATCCCTGTGATTATAATCTGGAAAGTGTTACAGAAATCCGTTCCCAGGCATGGGAAGAATTGGACTGCGATGGGGATGGTAATCCCAATGGCTCAGATCCAAATCCCCTGGTGGCTACTGCAAGGGATGATGATGGCTTAACGCCAGCACTTACCGAAACCTCCATCAATATTTTGGCAAATGATGATTTTTTGCCCAATAACGACTCCATTAATAGGGGAAGTACCCAGTTATCCCACATAGACGGCACGGCAATGGGTAGCATACAGTTGGATGCTGCTACGGGTATGTTATCTTACACTCCCCTTGTGTCCGAATCCAATACTACGGTGACTATCGTTTATGAGGTTTGTAATAGAAAGGTAGATCCTACTGTTTGTGCTACGGCCACGGTGCGCATTCTAGTAGAAGCGAATATATTGGATGCCCAAGAGGATATCATAAACGGGGGAACATTAGGCGGGATCCCCGCGGATGCCAATGTACTGGACAATGATACGTTAAATGGTGACCCTGTTCTTCCCAAGGAGGTGATATTGACCGCTACGCCTACGGAGGCTCTTTCTATTAATGAGGATGGGAGCATAGAGCTCACGCCTGGGACTAAGGAAGGAAGCTATTCCATTGATTATATAATTTGTGAAGTCTCCAACACCACCAATTGCGATTCTGCAACGGTAACCGTACTGGTGTCCAAGGACGATTCTATTGAACCAATAGAAGTGAATCAGCTGGTAACTCCCAATGGGGATGGTAAAAACGACTTCCTTTTTATAAGGGGAGTAGTAAATGCCAAGAATAACTCCTTGCAAATATATAACAGGTGGGGAGTATCTGTCTACGAGGGAAGGGACTACAATAATCAGAACAACGTCTTTGAAGGTAGATCTAGGGGGAGGTCAACCGTTTCTGGTCAAGATTATTTGCCCGCAGGGATCTATTATTACATTTTTCAGTACCAGACAGACCAAGAGGATGTAACGGACAGTGGCTACCTTTATTTGAGCCAATAAAATACCTATTGTAAGATGAACTATAAAAAGAGTCTCTTTGTCACTGTTTTAACCATGTTTTTATTCATGGTTGGGCTGCATGCGCAACAAGACGCCCAGTATACCCAATATATGTACAATACTATGAGTGTAAATCCTGCCTATGCAGGATCTAGGGGGCAGTTGAGTATAGCCGCGCTCTATAGATCCCAATGGGTAGGGCTTAACGGGGCACCCAAAACACAGACTATTAACCTACACTCCCCCATAAGGAACAGTAGATTAGGTTATGGTATTTCCATTATCAACGATAATATTGGGGATGGGGTAGTACAGGAAACCCAGTTTGATGCACTTGTTTCCTATACTATAGAGGTGTCTATGGATGCCAAACTGTCTTTTGGACTAAAGGCAGGGGGCAATTTATTGAATTTGGATTTTACTGGACTCAACAATTTTGATTCAGAGAATGTGGAAGGGGAAAATATCGATAATAAGTTTTCTCCCAATTTTGGAGTAGGGGTATATTATCATACGGATAAGTTCTATGCGGGAATATCTGCTCCCAATTTAATAGAGACACAGCATTTTGACAATTCCCAGAGAGATGCCAATTCGGTACAATTCTTAGCTACCGAAAGAATGAATTTCTACTTTATAACCGGCTATGTATTTGACCTAAACCATAGTTTTAAATTTAAGCCTGCATTGTTGACCAAGGTAGTGGGTGGGGCCCCCCTACAATTGGATGCATCGGCGAGTTTCCTGTATAATGATGTGTTTAGCTTTGGGGCAGCCTATAGATGGGATGCCGCATTCAGTGCCATGGTGGGGGTGCAACTAAGCAACCAAATAATGATAGGACTGGCCTACGATCGTGAGACTACCGAATTGGGAGGTACCCAGTTTAACGATGGTACTTTTGAAGTCTTTTTAAGGTACGAATTGGTGAGGAAATTCAATAGAATGATTTCGCCACGTTTCTTCTAAAAAGGAAAATATGATTAAAAAATTATGCTTGCTTACGTTTATCGTTTTGGTCTTTGTTCCGGTTTCCCAGGCTCAAGATAAACTGGTAAACAAGGCCAATAAAAACTATAAGGATTACTCGTTTAGTTTGGCTATTGATATCTATAAACGGGTGTTAGACAAAGGCTACGTTTCTGCTGATTTGTTGAAGAAACTGGGGAACTCCTACTATTTTAATGGTGATTATTCCGAAGCTTCGGAAATATACCAGCAATTGTTAAAGGATTATCCAGAATCTATGGCTCCCGATTTTTATTTTAGGTATGCGCAGACCTTACGGTCGTTGGGAGAATTAGATAAATCTAGAACTATCATGGCAAAATTCTCCGAGATGAATGCCTCGGATGTCCGGGTAGGACTTTATAAGACCGAAGCCGACTATTTTGAAGAGATTGCTAAGAATTCTGGCCGTTACCAAATAGGGAAGTTTAAGCATAATTCCAAGTACTCAGATTTTGCGCCTACCTTTTATAAACAAGGGTTGCTTTTTGCCTCAGATAGGGATACCGGGAATTTTTCTAGGAATAGGCATACATGGACGGCCATGGATTTTTTAGATTTATACAAGGTGAATGTAGATAGTGCCTCCCAAGATAAGGTACTACCCTTGGGAAAGGAAATAACTACCCGATTACACGAATCAACTACTGCCATATCCAAGGATGGAAAAACCCTATATTTTACAAGAAACAATTACTTGGATGAAAAGACGGTGAAGAATAAGAAGGGCATAATTCGCCTAAAACTGTTTAAAGCTATCAAAAAGGGAGGGGAGTGGACCGCTATTAAAGAACTCCCCTTTAACAGCGATTCCTATTCGGTGGCCCATCCAACCCTAAGTCCGGATGAAAAAACCTTGTACTTTGCGTCAGACATGCCCGGGACTTATGGACAATCAGACATTTTTAAGGTAGCCATCCATGGGGATGGCAGCTACGGACCCCCTATAAACTTAGGGGAGTCTATAAATACGGAGGCTAGGGAAAGCTTTCCCTTTGTAAGTAGTGAAAACATATTGTATTTCTCATCGGATGGGCATCCAGGCTTGGGCGGGTTAGATGTATTCGCAGTAAAAATTGCCGATAGCCAGTCGCTCGGTAAAGTGATAAATGTGGGGGAACCCATCAATAGTAATGTGGACGATTTTACCTTTATTATTGATGAGGAGACCAAGCAGGGATATTTTGCTTCCAATAGGAAGGGGGGAGTAGGGGGTGATGATATTTACAGTTTTACAGAGACTAAACCCTTGCAATTAGATTACTTTACTTCCATATCGGGGATCGTTAGGGATAAAATAACCAATGAAGTATTAGTGGGTGCCAGGGTAAAGGTAATCGATGAGACCAATGAGGAAGTAACTTCGGTACTTACCAACATTGAAGGGTATTATACGGTGATGATTGATGGGAATACAGGAAACTTTATAAGGGCCCTAATGGATGGTTATGTACCTGCCGAAGAGTATCTCCCCGTATCGGAAGTTAAGCCTAGTGAAATAGATTTCTATTTGGAACCCGATTATGTCACGGGAAGTTCTGGGGACGATTTGGCCAAGCTGTTACAATTAGGTACTATCTATTTCGATTTCGATAAATATAGCATTCGGCCCGATGCTGAGGTAGAAATACAAAAGATTATTGCTGCCATGGAAAAATATCCCAGCTTAAAATTAAAGGTTACTTCCCATACGGACAGTCAGGGAAGGGACAGCTACAATCTTTGGCTGTCGCACAAACGGGCCGAAGCTACCACCGCCTATATGAAGGCAAAAGGAATTGCTGGTGATAGGTTGCTACAGCAAGGTTTTGGGGAGACCAAGCTTGTTAATAAGTGTGGGAATGGGGTAAAATGTTCCCAGGAAGAACACCAGATGAACCGTAGATCGGAGTTTCTTATTTTGGAGTAATTCTTCCAAACCCTAATATATAAAAGCAGTTACAGGAGTAGTTGCTTTTATTTGTATATACCACATGCAAGATGTTACTATGGTTGTCATCTCCATCCCACTAGGATTCATCCTGTGAAAAAGTGAAGGGATTCCGTTCCATGTTGATTGAATTTAATGGGAAGTGTAGGGGTTAATAGATTTATATAGGGGATTATAGCTTTCACATTGTTTATGTAGCTATTCACAACATAATATTCTGGACGGCTTTAAAATTTATTATGTTCGGTCAACATTATCACGTTTATACTTAACGGGAAAACTGGTGTTTTCTTAATCATAGAATTATGATCACATCAATAATTTGTAATTATATGTCATCCATTTTAGACTATATGAACCAAAAAATTATACGCTTCGCTCCCTTAGCGCTTTTTTTGGTGATTAGCATGCCGATTTTGGCACAGGTTACAGGGGATTATAGGTCCAAAGCTAGCGGAAACTGGAATAGTGCTGCTACTTGGCAGATATATAATGGAACCATATGGATGAACGCTACCTCATATCCTGGCCAAAATAGTAATGTTGGCACGGTTACTATTGGAAGTAGTAATACGGTTAGTTTAAATACAAATATTACTGCTTATACAATTGACAAGCTTATCATTGGGGATCAAACTGGCGGCAACGATACCTTGTCATTTCCAAATAACCAAGATTGGACGGTCAATATAATGCTAATAGCCATACAAAATGATGGTGTACTTGCATGGCAGGGTAATGCAGATGTATATCTTCCTTCTGAAGCGGTAATTTACAATAATGGCGGTAAGATAAATACAGATAAAAATTGTAACAGTTCCCAAAGGATATACTTGGGAAGTAGAGAGTTTTCATCGTGTAAGGGCAACGGTAAATTTGAATATTCTTTTGATGATATAGAAGCTGCCTTACCTCCCCCCACAAGTAACGGGGATATTACCGAATGTGCAGAAAACCCCATACAGTCCTTGGATGCCAATGATACTGCGACCCCTCCATCTGGGGCCCATGTGGTTTGGTACACGGCTTCTAGTGGTGGGGATCCAGTGTTACCTACCCTAAATACCGTAGGAAATGTTACCTATTATGGAGAAAGTGTGGATAATAACGATGACAAAATAAAGAGCCTTTTTAGAACACCGGTTACACTTACTATTCAGCCAAGACCAACCATTAGTGTCAGTGATTCACCAAACTGCGTCTTTAGGATTCTTTCTCCTACCACCTATCAGTTAGAGGTAACTGTTAGTTCGGGAACGGTAACGAGTACTGAGGGGAGTGTCACCAATTCATCGGGTAATGTATGGACAATCACTGAGGTGCCATCAGGGACCGATATCGTTGTCACGGTAACCGACGCCAATGGTTGTAATGAATACCTTCCTGTAACAGCTCCTAATTGCTTTTGCTTTGTAGATTCGCCAACAAGTAATGGCAACAAATCGTATTGCGTTGGAGATACAATTCCTAGTATATCAGCAACGGTAGGTACTGGAGAGACGGTGGATTGGTATGATGCGGCCAGTGGGGGGACGTTACTTGAGTCAGGTACTACAACCTTTTCTCCCAACGGACCTGGTACGTATTACGCGGAGGCACGAGATTCTAGAAATTGCACTAGTAGTGCAAGAACAGCCATAACGGTTACGGAGGATCCTCCAGCAACTGCGATTATTGGTCCGGATCAAACTGTTTTTACTGGGGGCAACGCTATTTTTACGGTAACACCCACCAATGCAGATACCTATCAATGGCAAGTCAGTACCGATGGGGGAACCGTCTTTAACAATATTAGTGATGGTACGGAATACGCCGGAACGAAGTCAACTGCCTTAACCGTTAAGTCTATTAAGCTTATTAAAAACGGGTATCAGTACCGCGTTTTGGCCTCTAAGTCCGGATCTGCCTGTCCACCTACAACTTCTGCCTCCGCTTTGTTGACGGTAAAAGTGGAAACGGTGGTAAGCAATAGAAGAATTACATATAGGGTACTAGAATAACAGCTGCTCTTATAATTTTTCTGAGTAGCTATCAAACTTATATATATCCGATTTAAGAGGTAAGGACTTGCCCTGATTTTTAATAAGGCTTAGTTGTCGCAGAGATGACAAATATGTTGTTTATACTTCATAAAACAAGCTTTTTACAACATTTAATTTGCTGTGATCGTAGGTGGACTAACTTTGTATTTAATAATCATTATATCATAGTAATTAACCTATATAATGCTTTTATATGCATTGCTTTAAACGTAACATCTCATTTGTTTTTCTGATTATATGGGCTTTGTTTTTATCTGTTAATCGAATTTTTGCCCAAATAGGAGTAGGTGCAAATTTTGGGATAGAAGCCGATGTGTATTCAGGAGATATTTTATCTGGACTTTCTACCGACGACTGGTTTTATAACGGAAGTTCTGGCGCAGGAGTTGTAGATGAAGCTACAGCTATCACTATGGGCTATAAAGCACAACTGATGGCTAATCAAAATATAGCTTTCGATTTACAACAAAGCATCCCCAATTACGCTACAAATGGAGGGTACATCTGGTATAGTACTCGATATGGGAGGGATTACGTAAATATATCTTCTCCAGACCTTACAACATTTACTGGAGGTAAGAATGGGGATAACCCCAATACATCATGGCCAATAGGTTCAGGTCAGGTACCCGATAAATCAGATATCGTAGATGCAGGAGTACATATGAGAAGAAACGGAATCAATGTCACTGATGACCTATGGGTTAACATGATGATATCGACTTTATCATCTTCCGGTAGTCATTTTATAGATTTTGAGTTGTTTGTTTCCGAACTAAAGACAACTAGTACTGGCTTCACCAATTCCGGGGCACAAGAAGGACATACAGCGTGGGTTTTTGACGAAAGTGGAAATGTAGTCACTATTGGCGATATGATTATTGGGTTTTCTTTTGGGGGATCTGGGGTTTCTGGTTTAGAAGTAAGGCTTTGGGTAGATAAGTCAGTCCATAAACCTGGAACTTCACCGGGAGGTACTTCTACCTTTACTTGGGGAAATAACATAGCTGGAGAAACCGTAGGAAGTACCTACGGATACGCACAAATTGTCGTTCCTCCTGGCGCTATGTTAAGTAGTGTCAACAGCCTTCTTTCTGAAAATGGCCCGCCTTGGGGAACCGCAGATACTAAGGGTTACGTTGATAATTATGGTAGGGGAGTTTTTGCGGAAGTTGGGGTAAATTTCACCCAATTAGGATTTGACCCACGAGCGCTATTTGGAAATGGTGCGGCCTGTGATTCACCTTTTAGTGCAGTGTTGGCAAAATCTAGAACTTCGGAATCATTCACTTCCGCTCTTAAAGATTTTGCCGGACCTTATGCGTTTTTGGGTTCTGCCGAAGGGACTCAGGTAAATACCACTTTAGTAGATCCCGGAGATTTCGATTCCTGTATTACGGGCGAAACCTTAACGCTGCAGGCTGAGTTTATTTCAACTTCCTCGGAATATATTTGGTACTCCCTAACGCCAGGGGTGGTTTTTCCAGCCAATGGGCTTTCACAAATATCTGGAGTAGGAATGGATGAGGTTGTTATAGATTCTATGGGTGACTATCAATTGGGGATAGCACCTTTATTAGGGTGTACACCGGCAACCAACCCAACAGATATTATTAGTATTCGTGCAAAACCATGCGCCTTTGCTGATAGTTATAATGTTACGGAAAATATCAGTTTAAACGTGGCAACAAGTGGATTAATTGAAAATGATACCGATGACGATAGCAATGATACCCTAACCGTATCGACTATTCCTGTAAGTGATGTTTCTAATGGGACCCTTAATTTAACCTCTGATGGTAGCTTTACCTACGTGCCAAACCCTGGATTTATAGGAGTAGATACTTTTACCTATCAGGTGTGCGATTCTTTTGGTTTATGTGATACAGCAGCGGTTAGTCTTGATGTGTTTGCAGATTTTGATGGAGATGGTATCCGTGATATTGATGATTTGGATGATGACAATGACGGCATTTTAGATGCCACAGAATCTAATGGTATAGATCCCAGTGCGGATCATGATAATGATGGGATCCCTAATTATAGAGATCCTGACTTTTGTACTTTAAATATCCATGGTGTCTGTGATAACCTGGATCCAGATGGAGATGGAATTCCTAATCACTTAGATTTGGACATTGATGGCGATGGCTGTAACGATGTTATTGAAGCCGGATTTACCGATGATAACGGTGACGGTGTATTAGGAGATTTAGCGACAATGGTAGATGCTAATGGACTAGTTATCGGTTCGAACGTTACAGATGGCTATACAACTCCCAAAGATGCGGACAGCAATAGTATTTATGATTTCTTGGAAGTTGGTTATGCTCCTGTAATAACTGTTCAACCTTCCGATGTTATGGTTTGTCCAGGATGTACTACCACAATAAATGTTACCGGCACAGATACCGATAGTTATCAATGGCAACAATACAATGGCGTATCCTGGGTAGATGTTACAGATACCGGCATTCACAGTGGAACCACTACCAACCAACTTACAATTACCAATCCAGAAGTTACAGATAACGGAAATCAATATAGGGTAATTCTTTCCAATAGCACGTATGTGTGCAATAATGAGGTTTCTAATCCATCTGTGCTTACGATAAGGGTGAGAACCGTGATAACAAATCGAAGAATTACCCATCGAGTAAAAAAGAATTAGTGATGACTAAACCTAAGGGTACAATCCAATCCAAATCAAGAGAGAGCTATTATTATTATTATTATTCCATACCAGGCACATTACTCAGGTAGTTCTTATTGGTTGCTTAAGTTGATCTATCAGATAGGAACAAAAGAAATTAGACCTCCCCGTATTTTTTCACAAATTTTATTGTCTGCGCGATGTATTTCATCGATGAAACAGGGTGTTTAAGGAGTCTATAGGTCTTTAGAATTTCAGCATTTAGAAGCTGTAAACGGGCTAAACCCCTTTTTTTTTGCTCTTTACTATAGGTTTTAGCCAATACACAACAAATATTTCAGCTACGGACTCAGTTAATTAATATTTGTATGGTAGCGTCATTTCTTTATTCCTGGTAAATCACGAGATAATAGTTATGTGCTACATGAGAACAACAGTATTTAGTAATCCAACCACCATGAACAAAAAGATTCTACTTTTTATTTTCCTTATATCCAGTTTTGCTTTTGCGCAAACCACCGTTAGTTTGGAAGACCAATGTGATTGTAGGGTGTTAAGCGGAACACTTGTTTCAACACCAGGTAGTACATCACCATCTGCCGGTACAGGCGATATCTATGTGAATACCACTACGGGAACCATCTATTATTGGGATGGGAACTCTTGGGAGTTGACAACTACCGATAGTCAGCAACTTCAAAACTTCACTTTCGATCCAACAACGGATCAACTTTCTCTAACACTGGAAAATGGAGGGAATGTTAGTGTAGATCTCAGCAGTTTGCGGTTTGTGGAGACTATGACGACGATTGTTTCCAATGCCAACGGTACCTTTACCTATAGGGATGAGGCTGGCGTGGATACGGTAATCGATATCTCAGACTTGGAGACTTTGACCAGTATAGCGCTTAACGCAGATAATATCCATATTGACTATACAGATGAGGATGGAATTACTACACAGTTAGATCTTACCGCCATCGTAAAAAACCTGGAGACCGTGACCACTATGGTGGCCAATGCCAACGGAACTTTTACCTATAGGGATGAGGCTGGTGTGGATACGGTGATCGATATCTCGGATTTGGAGACTTTGACCACCTTGGCGTTGAATGCAGACAATGTAAACTTGGACTATACGGATGAGGATGGAATTACCACACAGTTAGATCTTACCGCCATCGTAAAAAACCTAGAGACCGTGACTACTATGGTGGCCAATTTGGATGGTACCTTTACCTATAGGGATGAGGCTGGCGTGGATACGGTGATCGATATCTC
>NZ_VVIN01000149.1:0-1843 GCF_008711145.1 Arenibacter lacus | reverse complement strand
GCGCTTCCTTTGCAATGTATTTTTCTGACTTTAAAGAAATTACAAAGGTTAGGCTGGCTGTAAGTGTTGTTTTTTCTTCCATTGCTGGATATATGTTGGGTGCCGTTGAGGTGAACTTAGTATCCATTTTAATACTTGCCTTTGGGGGGTATTGCATGGTGGGAGCTTCAAATGCGTATAATCAGGTTATCGAGAGAGACTTGGATGCCTTGATGAAGCGTACTAGAAACAGGCCTATTCCTGCAGGAAGGATGTCTGTGGCAACTGCCATGACTATTGCAGTAACGCTTACCATTCTAGGCATTGTGACCCTTTATTTCCTTAACCCCAAGACAGCTATGTTTGGGGCTATTTCAATTTTTCTATATACCAGCGTTTATACGCCCTTAAAGACCAAGACACCTTTGTCTGTCTTTGTTGGTGCTTTTCCTGGGGCAATCCCCTTTATGCTTGGTTGGGTGGCTGCTACCGATAATTTTGGAATTGAGCCAGGGACCTTATTTATGATTCAATTCTTCTGGCAATTCCCACATTTCTGGGCATTGGGCTGGATGTTGGATGACGACTATAAGAAAGGCGGATTTAAGATGTTGCCCACTGGCAAAAAAGATCGGGGGACCGCTTTGCAAATTATAATGTATACCCTTTGGATGATACTGATCTCTATTATTCCAGTCTTTGGGTTTACAGGGCGCTTGCAACTATCCGTAGGTGCTGCGGTGCTGATTTTTATGATGGGGCTGGTGATGCTGTTTTTCGCGTTTCGCCTATATGAAAAAAGGGATAATGCCTCTGCACGTAAATTGATGTTGGCCAGTGTTAGTTACATTACTTTAATGCAGCTGGTGTACGTAATAGATAAATTTATTTAATAAGATGGACTTAACAAAAGGGACAGATAAAGTAAAGAACGAAAGGGCAAGAAAGATGATGCTTTGGTTTGCCATTGTAAGCCTTGTAATGGGGTTTGCAGGTTGGACCAGTGCCTATATTGTTAGTAGCTCTAGGGAAGATTGGTTGCACGACCTTTCCCTGCCATCTGCTTTTTTAGGTAGTACCATTGTGATAATCTTAAGTAGTATCACCTATTGGTTGGCCAAAAAGGCAATTGCCAAGGATAACCGCAAGCAGTGTTCCAATTACTTGTTGCTTACCTTGGGGTTGGGAATTGCATTTATAGTTTTTCAATTCAATGGATTTTCCCAGATAATCGAACAAGGATACTATTTTACTGGACCTACTAGTAGTATTAAGATGTCCTATGTGTTCTTAATTGCAGCAGTGCATGTGGTACACGTGGTGGCCGGGATTATTAGTCTTTCTGTGGTGGTAGTCAATCACTTAAAAGGGAAGTACTCTTCAGATAATATGCTTGGATTAGAACTGGGAGCCACTTTTTGGCATTTCTTGGACTTTCTTTGGTTATATTTGGTCCTGTTTATGTATTTCGTTGAATAGGGGAAACGCCTTATTTTTAAGATGTTCGGCGAGCTTGATCTAAGCCTTATTTAGAATGTGTTTTTTTAACCTTTTTTGAATGGCAATAATTTGGTTTAGCCGAAAAAAATGTAAATTTGTGAAAATTTTATTAACACGATAATTTTTATATGGATTCTACGGTTACTACGGTTGCAGAGGAGAACGTTTGGGACGGAGGGAACAAACCATTAGGTGCTAGCTATGGCAAAATGATGATTTGGTTCTTTATAGTTTCTGATTCATTAACCTTTGCGGGTTTTCTTGTGACATACGGTTTTGCAAGGTTTAAGTTCGCTGATTCGTGGATAATTGCCGATGAGGTATTTACCCACGTACCATTCTTTCATGGAAGTTACCCCATGTA
>NZ_VVIN01000148.1:0-1958 GCF_008711145.1 Arenibacter lacus | reverse complement strand
GGATTGGAGCTTACCTTTTGGTTTAAATCCCAAAAGTGGCAGCATCTTCTATTGACTCCGAGCTAATTCACGGGGAAATTCATTACCTATTCTAGATTTTTAAGAAGTTGAGAGAAAGTCCCCCCTTTAGGGGGTAGGGGGGTAAGACTTTTTCTGCATGAGGTTGCTTAAAGAGAAGTATTAGGTTTCTAGGTGCAAATGTAAAAGTTGATTATCGACCAAAACTCAATACTTAATACTTTGTAGTCAATACTTTAAAAAATCCCTCCGCTTTGCACTTTCAGGCAAACCACCTCCCTTTTACTCGTGCTGAGCGTAGCCGAAGCATTAGGGAGGAGCTTTCGATTTTTTCCCCTAGTAGAGGTCAACCTATATCAGGGACGCACACAATTGTTTATTGCTAATTGATTATTGTTCACTGAAAAAACTGCCTACTGCAACTGCTAACTTTATCCAGAAAACCACTAATAACCGATTACTGACTACCGTTTACCGATTACTGGACCCATCTCAGTACTCAATACTTTGTACTCAATACTGTTTTTCAATTGCTAATTATTTACTGTTAATTGAAAAAACTGCCTACTGTTCACTTTTTACAGCCTATAGCTTCAATTAAAACAGAAAAGCCACTGGCTACTGTTTACCGTTTACTGGCTACTGAACCAATCTCAATACTAATACCTCAATACTATTTATAAATCATAGAACTCCACCGCATTCCCACCCATGATGGCTTGTTGTTCTGTGGCACTTAGGGTATTGATAAAGTTGGTGGTGAGATTTTTGACTTCACTGTATTTACCTGCTACTAGGCAAACGGGCCAATCGGAGCCATACATACAGCGTTTGGGCCCAAAGGCTTCCAATACCAGTTCCATATATGGGTGAATCTGTTCTGGGGTCCAGCTGTGATAATCTGCTTCGGTAATCATACCCGATATTTTGCAATAGACGTTTTCGTGTTTTTCGATTTCTTTCATCAACACTGCCCAGCCCTCAAAAAAGCCATCTCTAATATAGGGTTTAGCAATATGGTCGATCACAAATTTTTGATTTGGGAACTTTTTTACAAATTCTAAGGTAGCTCCCAATTGATGGGGGAATACTAGAATGTCATAGACCGCTCCGTATTCTTCCAATTTGGAGATTCCGTTTAGAAAATCGGGACGCAAAAGAAAATTGGGATCTTCCTCTCCCTGAACAATATGTCGGTAGCCCTTTAGTTTGTTATCGGAAGCGTATTTTTCTAGAAGGTGTTCAACACTCTTACTCCTAAGATCTGCCCAACCTACAACGCCTTTTATAAAATCGTGCTCATGGGCCAATTCCAAAAGGAAATCGGTTTCCGCCAGGGTTTGATCGGCCTGCACCGCTACGCAGCCATCCACGCCATTTTCGGCGAATACAGATTCTAGATCTGAGGGAAGAAAGTCTCTTCGGATAACGGCCATTTCATCGTTAATCCATGCGTGTTTTTTGGGGTTGTATTTCCAGAAATGTTGGTGGGAGTCTATGGTCATTGTTATGTGAATAGTTATGTTGTTATGAAGCTATGAAGTTACGAAGTTAAAAGTTGATTTTGAAATTTGTTAATTTATAGATTTGGAAATAGGGGAATTAATGTGAAAATGTAACAATGGGTGTATAATTTTGAATTGAGACTTAATTCAGGGGATTAGAACAGCTTAATTTATTGGAGGAGGGTTAGGTGGTTAGACGGTTAAGTAGTTAAATGGTTTAGCTGTTATGAAGTTATGAAGTTATGAAGCCGTTAGTTCGCGTGCTTCTCGATACAATCCTCCTACAGTCGGATCACCTGCCTGCAGCCATGTAGGCCTACCCCGGCAGGCGAGCCTACCCCGGAAGGCAGGCAGGCCTCCCTCCGGTAGGTAAACTCGAAGTGACGGGTTGGGTTGAAAGTTGTTAATTGGCTGGATTACAAATGGAGATAGGCG
>NZ_VVIN01000147.1:0-1981 GCF_008711145.1 Arenibacter lacus | reverse complement strand
AAGGAGCAATAGGAAAAGTAGGGAATGTTTATTTGATTGCAAAGCTAGATATCCTATTTTTGTAACGGTTTTGGCAATATTTCGGGCTCAAACTTACATATATTTTTTGTACTGCCTGTAGGGTATTGCAATAAATTTAACCTAAAATAATCATCAAATTATAACTAGCGACATGAAACTAAATCGTTATTTCCCCATATCAATTCTATTGGTTGCCTTTTTGCTCCTTTCTTTTGATAGCAATACCATGGAAAAAGACGGGGATGGAAAGTTTGTGGTAGTATTAGATGCTGGTCATGGTGGCCATGACCCTGGGAATATGGGAAATGGGTATTTGGAGAAAAATATAGCGTTGGAAATTGTCCTAGGAGCCGGAAGAATCTTGGAGAAAAACCCCAAAATCAAAGTGATTTATACCCGTAAGGACGATACTTTTGTAGACCTCTTCAAGCGGGGGGAGATTGCCAATAAGGCCAATGCAGACCTTTTTGTTTCCGTTCACTGTGATTCGCACACCTCCAATGCCCATGGTGCCGGTACCTTCGTATTGGGACTTCACGCCAATCAACAAAACTTTGAAATCGCAAAAAAGGAAAACTCCGTAATTTATTTGGAGGACGATTATGAGACTCGGTATGCGGATTATAATATTAATTCCCCTGAATCCGTTATCGGACTTACCATTATGCAGGAAGAATTTTTGGACCAGAGTATCAAACTCGCCAAATTGATGCAGGATAATTTCGCAGAAAAGTTAAAAAGAAACGATCGTAAGGTAAAACAGGCTGGGTTTATCGTGCTGCATCAGACTTTTATGCCTAGCGTTTTGGTAGAAACAGGATTCCTTACCAATAAAACTGAAGGGGCTTATCTGAACTCCAGAAAAGGGAGGGACGAAATGGCCTGGGCTATCGCAGATGCCATTCTTACCTATAAGAAAGAGTCTATTGTGTCTAGCGAGCCGGTATCCCGTGGAAACACCCTGGTGGTGGTAGATGCCAATAAGCCTAAAGGGGCTGCATCCCAAGAGGATACAGGGAAGGGTACTGCATCCCAAAAGAGAAGCACCCTAGTAGTGAAAAATCAATCTAATGTGGAAACTCCAAAGGAGACGGTAAAGGAAGTCATCAAGAAATCGGACAATATCGTATTTAAAGTACAGATCTTTGCTAGCGGGAAAAATATTCCCCTTCGCCCAGAGAATTTTCAGGGGCTAAATACCCTGTCCAAGGAGAAATTCAACAACCTTTATCGGTATATGTATGGGGAAACCAACGATCATTTTCAGGCCACCTTACTAAAAAGCAATGCCGATGCCAAGGGGTATACTACTTCATATATAGTGGCTTATAAGGATGGGAAACGCATTTCGGAAAGGGAGGCGCTTAAATACCTTTCGGAATAATGGCCGGTCTTATTAAAATTATTTCTAATTTTGTTAGTAACTGAAAATACAAATACCGTTTTTTTTAAAAAACAATTAATAGCTATATATGAAAATATCTAGGGAAGTAAAAACAGGAATTATTGTTATTGGCGGTATTCTGTTGTTCATTTTAGGGTTTAGTTATTTAAAGTCCACACCACTTTTTGATAATAGTAAAACCTTCTATTCGGTGTACCCTAATGTAGGCGGACTCCAAGCGGGGACCCAAGTGACCATTAACGGTTTTTCTGTGGGGAAGGTGAACGATATTAGGTTTAATGACGAGCAGGGTAACTTATTGGTAACCTTTACGGTGAGCAATAATTTTTCCTTTTCCAAGAACAGTGTTGCAGAGCTATACGATACCGGAATCATAGGGGGTAAGGGGATTCAGATAAAGCCCGTTTTTGATGGGTCGGCCATTGCCGTATCCGGAGACACCCTGCAATCATCCAACAGACCGGGATTAACAGAATTGGTGCAGCAGCGATTAACTCCTTTACAGCTAAAGGTAGAAGATGCTATCTCTAACGCAGATTCCCTATTGATGAATGT
>NZ_VVIN01000146.1:0-2008 GCF_008711145.1 Arenibacter lacus | reverse complement strand
TAATTTGGATGGTACCTTTACCTATAGGGATGAGGCTGGTGTGGATACGGTGATCGATATCTCGGATTTGGAAACTTTGACCACCTTGGCACTGAATGCAGACAATGTAAACTTGGACTATACGGACGAGGATGGCATTACTACGCAGTTAGATTTTACAGCTATTGTAAAAAACTTGGAGACCGTGACCACTATGGTGGCCAATTTGGATGGTACATTCACTTATAGGGATGAGGCTGGTGTGGATACGGTGATCGATATCTCGGATTTGGAAACTTTGACCACCTTGGCGTTGAATGCGGACAATGTAAACTTGGACTATACGGATGAGGATGGAACTACCACACAGTTAGATCTTACCGCCATCGTGCAGAACCTGGAGACCGTGACCACTATGGTGGCCAATGCCAACGGTACATTTACCTATAGGGATGAGGCTGGTGTGGATACGGTGATCGATATCTCGGATTTGGAAACTTTGACCAGTATAGCGCTTAACGCTGATAATATCCATATCGACTATACGGATGAGGACGGCATTACTACGCAGTTAGATCTAACCGCACTTGTAAAGAACTTGGAGACCGTGACCACTATGGTGGCCAATTTGGATGGTACATTCACTTATAGGGATGAGGCTGGTGTGGATACGGTGATCGATATCTCGGATTTGGAAACTTTGACCACCTTGGCACTGAATGCGGATAATGTAAACTTGGACTATACGGACGAGGATGGAACTACTACACAGTTAGATCTTACCGCCATCGTAAAGAACCTGGAGACCGTGACCACTATGGTGGCCAATTTGGATGGTACATTCACTTATAGGGACGAGGCTGGCGTGGATACGGTAATCGATATCTCGGATTTGGAGACTTTGACAACGCTTGCGCTGAATGCAGACAATGTAAACTTGGACTATACGGACGAGGATGGAATTACCACACAGTTAGATCTTACCGCCATCGTGCAGAACCTGGAGACTGTGACCACTATGGTGGCCAATGCCAACGGAACGTTTACCTATAGGGATGAGGCTGGCGTGGATACGGTAATCGATATCTCGGATTTGGAGACTTTGACAACGCTTGCGCTGAATGCGGACAACATTCACTTGGACTATACGGACGAGGACGGAACTACCACACAGTTAGATCTTACCGCCATCGTGAAGAACCTGGAGACCGTGACCACTATGGTGGCCAATTTGGATGGCACCTTCACCTATAGGGATGAGGCTGGTGTGGATACCGTGATCGATATCTCGGATTTGGAAACTTTGACCACCCTGGCGTTGAATGCAGACAATGTAAACTTGGATTATACGGACGAGGATGGAATTACCACACAGTTAGATCTTACCGGCATCGTAAAAAACCTAGAGACCGTAACTACTATGGTGGCCAATTTGGATGGTACGTTTACCTATAGGGATGAGGCTGGCGTGGATACGGTAATCGATATCTCGGATTTGGAAACTTTGACAACGCTTGCGCTGAATGCGGACAACATTCACTTGGACTATACGGACGAGGACGGAACTACCACACAGTTAGATCTTACCGCCATCGTGAAGAACCTGGAGACCGTGACAACTATGGTTGCCAATTTGGATGGCACCTTCACCTATAGGGATGAGGCTGGTGTGGATACCGTGATCGATATCTCGGATTTGGAAACTTTGACCACCCTGGCGTTGAATGCAGACAATGTAAACTTGGACTATACGGATGAGGATGGAACTACCACACAGTTAGATCTTACCGCCATCGTGCAGAACCTGGAGACCGTGACCACTATGGTGGCCAATTTGGATGGTACATTCACTTATAGGGACGAGGCTGGCGTGGATACGGTAATCGATATCTCGGATTTGGAAACTTTGACCACCTTGGCACTGAATGCAGACAATGTGAACTTGGATTATACGGATGAGGACGGCATTACTACACAGTTAGATCTTACCGCCATCGTAAAAAACCTAGAGACCGTAACTACTATGGTG
>NZ_VVIN01000145.1:0-2009 GCF_008711145.1 Arenibacter lacus | reverse complement strand
ATACATGGTTTCGGCCGAATTTCAAAATCGAGTTGACCTGCCACGCAATACACTCCTTATATATAGGAAACGAACACTACCTATAAAAGACCACTTCCGCGCCCAAACCAAAGGGACGCATCCACCGGTCCCGCGTTAGGCATGCCCGCCGCTAGGCAGGGATTGCAGCGGCATCCCCGAAGCAAGGCTTGGGATACAGCAGAGAGCACGGCCCGACGAAGGAGGGAAACGCCAAACACCTCACACAGCAAGGACATGAATCTACAGTTTTCATATCCTTATATTAAACACTAATATTTCTCATGAAAGGAAAACAAGACTTTTTGCATTTCCCGCTTCAATTCATTGGAACCAATAATATAGTTGTTATGCATAAAACTAAAGTATAACACCTTATCACTCTTGGTAAGTAGGTAACCACTTAAACAATGGGTACCATTTAAGGTTCCTGTTTTCGCATAAATATAGGGCCGATCCCCTCCAGAATGATACCAGGATTTAATGGTTCCCGTTTCTCCCCCTGCAGGGAAAAAAGCATACATCTCCTCCCCTGGGATTTCTTCCCTAATTTTCTTCAAAAGAGCAATGATACTCCTAGGCGTAAATTTATTGTAACTGGAAAGTCCGGAACCATCTACCCAAACCGGCCTATCTGGGAGGTCATTTAAATAATTCTCAACAGCATAGTTTATGGCCTTCCTAATATTTAAGGTATCAAACAATTGATCCGAAGCAAGGACCAGCAGCTGTTCCGCAATAAAATTATCACTTATAACCATCATCTGCTTCAATAAAGAATCGGTCTCCACCCCTTTTAATTTGGAGTACGACCCAACCTTAGCAAAGTCATAGTCTATTTTTTGCACTTCCCTCCCAAGGGTATCCCTTAACATATCCATGGTAAGCTGGGGCGAAGTGGCATACGGACGATCTGTCTTGAAGGCTACGGAATCTAACACAATATTGTACTGAAAGGCATTGGTATCCTTATCCCGATCTATGACATAAGTACTGGCGGGCATCTCACTATTGCGTTGAATAAAATTCTTAAAATAAGAAGGCGAAAAGCTAAGATCCTTATCCTCCACACTTTTCGAAAAACGAACAATATTTCCATACATGGGAAGGGCCGATCTTTGAGGCCCGTAATAATATTTATACCAACTCCAGGACCAACCCGACCCATAAGCCGTCACCTGCTCTGAATTATCTGCCCAATACAGCTTTTTATCGGCCTCCCTTAACAACTCCAAGGCAGTAACATCATTAAAATCTGGATGAAGAAAGGCAGGATTCCCTGTCCCCCAAAATATTAGAGAGTCTTTCTCCTCCTTATAGTTTAAACTATTTACATGGGTATCCAGTATTTTACGAGCAGCATAAAAGGTAAACATCTTAGTATTGGACGCCGGAGTAAAATACTTATCCTCATTCTGTGCATACAGCACCTTATCCTTTTCCGGATCATATATCACAACTCCTGTAAACCCTTGGTTAAACACTTCAGACTTCTTAATTGGCTTCACCAACCTTGCTGTTCCACAACTAGCAATAAGGATAGACACCAACAGTAAGGAAAAGATATTTTTCATAAGTAGATATTTATTGTTTTTTGAACGGCCCTAGGCAATTCACATTTCTTCAATCGTATTTGCGACCGGTATTAAATTATGCGCATTTCAAATTGTAAACAAAAAGAAAATCTCCCGCTAATAGCGGGAGATTTAACATTAATCAATCTGATTTTAATTAGCATCCCAAAAAATTCGATCCAATAGCGTCACGGATGGCACATTGGCCCCATTCCTACTAATTTCACTATCGGGATAAGGCAATCTCCTAATAAACTGACCTCCTAAATCTGGATTTAGATTGGCAGGTACGGTCATGTCCTTATATTGATAATTAAATCTCCTAGCATCGTTCCATGATTCACCATGCAAAAAGAGTGCAATCCATTTCTCTTTAAAAATATCATTGATGGTAAAGGCTGCCACTCCCATACTCAC
>NZ_VVIN01000144.1:0-2014 GCF_008711145.1 Arenibacter lacus | reverse complement strand
GTGGCCAATAGAATTGTGGCCGAGCGAAACCACGATACGGGCAATGTAGATGAGGACGGCTTCCCAGAGCGATACGGAAAAACCAGTCAAGACGTATTGTTGCCAGCATTTTTTGCCGCCTATACGGGGCAGGATGCCAATAAAGTAAATTTAGGTGCTTTCAGGAATGTGCCCATTCCCAATTGGAATATTAAATATACAGGCCTCATGAGGAATGCTTGGTTTAGGGAGAAATTTAATCGCTTCTCTTTAACCCACGGGTATAGATCGGCCTATAGCATTAACTCCTTTCAGACCAATTTGGAGCGTACCCAAATGGTGAATGAGGGCTTAGAGCCCATAAATAGAGAAAATCAAGACTTCCTGCCGAAGACCATTATGAACAACGTAGTGCTAACGGACCAATTTAATCCGTTGGTGAAGGTAGATTTTGAAATGCGAAACTCTATGAGTGTCCTTGCCGAAATTAGAACCGATAGGGCCTTGTCCTTGAGTTTTGATAATAATTTAATGACAGAAATTACTGGGAAGGAATATACCCTAGGGCTGGGATATAGATTTAAGGATGTACAATTGGTTACCAATATTGGCGGAGAGCAACAGCGACTAAAAGGTGATCTAAACCTAAAGGCAGATGTTACCCTTAGGGACGATGTTACCATTATAAGGAACTTGGATATAGACAACAATCAAATAACCTCCGGGAAAAATATTATGTCGGTTAAGTTTAGGGCAGATTACGCTCTAAGTAAAAGCTTAAACGCCCTATTCTTCTACGATCATTCCTTTTCCAAGTTTGCAGTTTCTACCGCCTTTCCCCAGACGGCTATCAATACTGGATTTACCCTAATTTACAACTTCGGGAATTAAGGATGCCAATGTAAGCGTGAAGGTGTAGGGTAGGAGGCGTTAAAAATTCCGTATTAATTGGAAAGTTTAAATGCGTAATATAGATTTGCTTCGGATAATCTTTTTAAATTTGTTTTTTTAACAACCAGAAATAATGAATGTACCTTCAGAATTAAAATACACCAAAGACCACGAGTGGGTTAAAATAGAGGGCGATACCGCTACAATAGGAATCACAGATTTCGCACAGGGAGAGTTGGGCGATATTGTATATGTAGAGGTGGAAACCTTGGATGAGAGCTTGGATAAGGACGAGGTGTTTGGATCAGTAGAAGCCGTTAAAACCGTTTCGGACCTGTTTCTTCCCTTAAGTGGCGAGATAGTTGCCTTTAACGAATCCTTGGAAGACGAACCCGAAATTGTAAACAGTGACCCTTATGGGGCGGGGTGGATCATAAAAGTGAAATTTAGTGACGCTTCCGAGATAGACGAATTGATGTCCGATGCGGATTACAAAGAATTAGTGGGTGCTTAAGAAATATTTTTTCACCATTGCATTTATAAGCTGGATAGTGTTAGTAACACTGCTCAGCTTATTTTCTTTTAGTGGTACTCATGTACTCCCCGTAATTAGAATACCACACTTTGATAAATTAGTGCATCTTGCATTTTATTTTGGAGCCACTATTCTGGGGACACTGTGTATTTGGGAGCGTACTAACGGAAGGTATACACTTCATAAAACCATAGGTTGGGCTGTGGGCTATGCAATTTTTTATGGCATAATTATTGAAGTTCTTCAGGCGTGGTTCACTACCTATCGCCAAGGCGATATATTAGATGTGCTGGCCAATACTGCCGGGGCTCTTTTGGGAGGACTAGTGGTAAAGTTGATTTTTTCGGGGAATACCTCCCTGAAGTGGAAAAAGTAAAATTTTTTGAATACCTTGTGGACGGTTTCCAAAGAGGCAGCTAAAACGTATATAATTCTTTCGCCCAATTGGGTTTGGTGGTATTGGCTACATTAATAGGATTCTATAGCAAACTTGGCGCTCCTGGAAGGGGTTTTAAAGTTTTTTCCCTATTTTTTGGAAAAAATTTTAAACAGATGAAATAAATATATAAATTAGCGAACATTAAACTTAAAAACTATGGAACTTAAAAA
>NZ_VVIN01000143.1:0-2018 GCF_008711145.1 Arenibacter lacus | reverse complement strand
TGTTATAATGGCATCGCTATCAGCGGTAAATACCAATTTATCATCATTTAATTCGGCATGTACCCATACTTTGCTCTGGCAACCTTTAATGATATTGTCGTCGGTTTTGTATTGCTCCTCGATTAGGGGAAGTGATTTTCCCAATTCTATCATATATTCATAACGCTCCATCCAATCGTCAAACATGGAGAATTCCGCTATAATCTCTTCCTGTATTTCTTGTATACTCATAGTGTTAATTTATCCTGTCATATGGATTTTCATTGCAAAAGTACAACACACAGCACTTATATTCAAGAAGATATAGATGGTGTTATGGATTTTAGATCAACATGGACTTAGCGCGCTTTACCCCTGCGACCAATATATCTACCTCTTCCTTAGTGTTGTAAAAACTGAAACTTGCCCTTACCGTTCCTGGAATCTTATAAAAGTCCATTATAGGTTGTGCACAATGGTGGCCAGTCCTAACGGCAATTCCCAGCTTGTCTAAGATGCTTCCTATATCATATGGATGTAATCCTTCTATATTAAAGGAAATAACCGCTGTTTTGTTGCTAGAGGTGCCATAGATTTTTAAACCTTCTATGGTTAAAAGTTGTTCAGTAGCATAGGTTAATAGCTCGTGTTCGTACTGGGCAATGGCATCAAAGCCAATGTTGTTCATATAATCCAATGCCGCGCCAAAGGCTATTCCTCCTGCAATGTTTGGGGTCCCGGCCTCAAACTTATGGGGAAGGGCTGCATAGGTGGTCTTTTCAAAGGTCACCTCGGCAATCATTTCCCCACCTCCTTGGTAGGGAGGTAATTTATTTAGCCATTCCTCTTTTCCGTAAAGAACGCCTACCCCAGTAGGGCCGCACATTTTATGGCCCGATACCACATAGAAATCAACGTCTAATTGCTGTACGTCTGCTTTAATATGGGGGGCTGCCTGTGCGCCGTCTAACAATACCGCTGCGCCAACTTTATGGGCCGCACTGATAATTTCTTCAATGGGATTTATTGTTCCCAAGGCATTGGAGACGTGGTTGCAGAATACCAGCTTTGTTTTATCGCTTAATAGTTTTTGGTATTCTTCCATTACTAATTCCCCTTCTATATCCATGGGAATTACCCGTAAAACCGCTCCGGTGCGGTCTGCTAGCATCTGCCAGGGAACAATGTTGGAGTGGTGCTCTAAGGCAGATACGATTATCTCGTCCCCCGCTTGTAATAGGGAGGCAAAGCCATTGGCCACTAAATTAATACCGAAGGTAGTACCAGGGGTAAATATAATTTCGTGGCTTTTGCGAGCGTTAAAATGCTTTTGAATCTTTTGCCTGGCCTCCTCATACACATCCGTTGCTTCCTGGGAAAGGGTGTGGACCCCTCTGTGAATATTGGAATTATACCGCTTGTAATAATCCACTATAGCATCAATAACCATCGTTGGCGTCTGTGAAGTGGCGGCATTGTCCAAATACACAAGAGGCTGGCCATGGACCTTCCTGTTTAGTATGGGAAAATCTTTACGGACGGATAGAATATCGAGTACAGTGTTTATCATAATAGGAATTAACTAACTAAACGGATGTCCTTATAGGTCAAAGCCAATATTGACACCTAATTTTTTAGCGATTATTTTATTGATTCTAGCTTTTAGTTCTGGAATGCGAACCGTGGACAAAACGTTGTTGGCAAAGGCATACATTAATAAGGCCTTGGCCTCCTTTTTTGGAATACCTCTAGACTGTAAATAAAATAAAGCCTCGTCATCCAATTGTCCAATGGTACAACCATGCGAACATTTAACATCATCCGCGAAAATTTCTAGCTGTGGCTTGGTATTAATCGTAGCCTTGTCACTCAACAGGATGTTGTTGTTCTGCTGAAATGCATTGGTTTTTTGAGCAATCTGATCTACGATAATCTTACCGTTAAAAACAGCAGTTGCACTTTCATCGTAGATACCTTTGTAATCTTGGTAGCTTTCGTTGTTTGGCTTAATATGGTGTACCAAGGTGTGGTGGTCTACA
>NZ_VVIN01000142.1:0-2018 GCF_008711145.1 Arenibacter lacus | reverse complement strand
GGTTATAATGGCATCGCTATCAGCGGTAAATACCAATTTATCATCATTTAATTCGGCATGTACCCATACTTTGCTCTGGCAGCCTTTAATGATATTGTCGTCGGTTTTGTATTGCTCCTCGATTAGGGGAAGTGATTTTCCCAATTCTATCATATATTCATAACGCTCCATCCAATCGTCAAACATGGAGAATTCCTCTATAATCTCTTCCTGTATTTCTTGTATACTCATAGTGTTAATTTATCCTGTCATATGGAATTTCATTGCAAAAGTACAACACACAGCACTTAAATTCAAGAAGATATAGATTGCGTTATGGATTTTAGATCAACATAGACTTGGCGCGCTTTACTCCGGCGACCAATACATCTATCTCGTCCTTGGTGTTGTAAAAACTAAAACTTGCCCTTACCGTTCCTGGAATCTTATAAAAGTCCATTATGGGTTGCGCACAATGGTGGCCAGTCCTAACGGCAATTCCCAGCTTGTCTAAGATGCTTCCTATATCATAGGGATGTAATCCTTCTATATTAAAGGAAATAACGGCTGTTTTGTTGCTAGAGGTGCCATAGATTTTTAAACCTTCTATGGTTAAAAGCTGTTCAGTGGCATAGGTTAATAGTTCGTGTTCGTACCGTGAAATAGCATCAAATCCAATGTTGTTCATATAGTCCAATGCCGCGCCAAAAGCTATACCTCCTGCAATGTTTGGGGTCCCGGCCTCAAACTTATGGGGAAGGGCTGCATAAGTGGTTTTTTCAAAGGTCACCTCGGCAATCATTTCCCCACCTCCTTGGTATGGAGGTAATTTGTTTAGCCATTCCTCTTTTCCGTAAAGGACACCTACCCCAGTAGGGCCGCACATTTTATGGCCAGAAACCACATAAAAATCTACGTCTAATTCTTGCACGTCTGCTTTAATATGGGGTGCCGCCTGTGCGCCGTCTAACAATACCGCTGCGCCAACTTTATGGGCCGCACTGATAATTTCTTCAATGGGATTTATTGTTCCCAATGCATTGGAGACATGGTTGCAAAATACCAGCTTTGTTTTATCGCTTAATAGTTTGTGGTATTCTTCCATCACCAATTCTCCTTCTATATCCATGGGAATTACCCGTAAAACCGCTCCGGTGCGGTCTGCTAGCATCTGCCAAGGAACTATGTTGGAATGGTGCTCTAGGGCAGAGACGATAATTTCGTCCCCCGCTTGTAATATGGAGGCAAAGCCATTGGCCACCAAATTAATACCGAAGGTAGTACCTGGGGTAAATATAATTTCGTGGCTTTTGCGAGCGTTAAAGTGCTTTTGAATCTTTTGCCTAGCCTCCTCATATACGTCCGTTGCTTCCTGGGAAAGGGTGTGGACCCCTCGGTGAATATTGGAATTATACCGCTTGTAATAATCCACTATAGCATCAATAACCATCGTGGGCGTCTGTGAAGTGGCGGCATTGTCCAAATACACAAGAGGCTGGCCATGGACCTTCCTGTTTAAAATGGGAAAATCTTTGCGAATAGATAGAATATCGAATACAGTGTTTATCATAACGGTAATTAACTGACTATAGGGATGTCCTTATAGGTCAAAACCAATATTGACCCCTAATTTTTTAGCGATTATTTTATTGATCCTTGCCTTAAGTTCTGGAATACGAACCGTGGACAATACGTTGTTGGCAAAGGCATACATTAATAACGCCTTGGCCTCCTTTTTTGGAATACCTCTAGACTGTAAATAAAATAAAGCCTCGTCATCCAATTGTCCAATGGTACAACCATGCGAACATTTAACATCATCCGCGAAAATCTCTAGCTGTGGCTTGGTATTAATCGTAGCCTTGTCACTCAACAGGATGTTGTTGTTCTGCTGAAATGCATTGGTTTTTTGGGCAATCTGATCTACGATAATCTTACCGTTAAAAACAGCAGTTGCACTTTCATCGTAGATACCTTTGTAATCTTGGTAGCTTTCGTTGTTTGGCTTAATATGGTGTACCAAGGTGTGGTGGTCTACG
>NZ_VVIN01000141.1:0-2029 GCF_008711145.1 Arenibacter lacus | reverse complement strand
ATCATATGACTAGATTTGTATTTAGCTGGTATGTAGCTAGTTGAGCTTCTATTTTTTCTTTTGCTTTTTCCAAAGATACAAGTTTTTTTCGCCAATATTTCTCTTGTGCTCCTTCCATGATATCTGGCCTGAACTCCTCTTTTTCTGTTACGAGCTTGTAATACACGGATGCTATTTTTCTTGCGGTACCCACAATGGCATGTCCTGAGCCAGATCTTGTTTTTTTCTTTCGCAAGTAATCACCAAATGGGTTTTTCGCGTTCCATAGCCCGTTCGCAGCTTCTCTTAATGCCTGACCGGCACGGTTCTTTTTTTTCGGCACCCTGCTAGAGATCATTTTGCCTCCTGTAATCTTATTGTTGGGCACGACGTTGAGCCATGAGAGGAACTGTTTTTCGGTCGGAAATTTTTGTTTGAGGCACGGCCCTGTCTCAGAAAGCAAAGTTAATGCGGTTATGTCCTTCAACCCCCATATCTTGGTTACGTCCACACCGAGGACATCGTAAAGGTATTGGGTAACGTTGAAGTCGGGTTGATTCTTGCGTGTCTTGTTGCCTTTTATGGATTTGGTAGCACCGGGGTCTTTATCTAGGCGTTCTAATGCCTTTTCTGTTGCAAGGTCGCAGTCCTTGAGTCGGTTTTCAAGAAATTGGTAATGTTTATAGGATTGTTGCAGACAGAAGATTTGTTCCTCTCGCCAATTACCTTCAAGGCTCTTTAGCAAGACCTGCTTACTCGCCTTGATTCGTCTGTCTCGGTGTTGTACCAATACTTTGGGATCACGCTCACCAGCGAGGATGGATTCGATAATCGAGCGACCGGTCTTGCCTGTAATATCGTTGATGACATTAGCCAATTTTATATTCATCTGTTCCAGGGCTTTCTGCATACGTTGAGTCTGCCGTGACATTTCTTTTATGAGGTTTTTTCGCTCGCGTACGTAGCAACGCAGGCTACGGGTCAGGTTATCTGGTTGAAAGCACGGGTTTAGCAAGCCACAGGCGTGTAGGTGCTGCAACCACTGGGCATCGCTTATATCGCTTTTGCGTCCGGGGACATGTTTGACGGCTTTTGCATTGACCAGATAGACTTCGAGTCCATAATCTAATAGTATTGTGTACAAATGGAACCAGTAAACTCCTGTGGATTCCATAGCCACAGTTTTAATACCTAGTGAGCAAAGCCATTGGGCCAATCGATGAAGGTCGGCGGTAAAGCTTTGAAAGACTCTGACCTTAGTAGCGCATTCTTTAGGAACGGCCACATAGTGGTCCCTCGAGGAAATATCTATCCCTGCTGCCATAGAATTTAGTAACTTTGCCATAATAAATTATTTTATAAGAGGGATCCTCCAGCGTGCCTTAATGAAGCATAAGCTATCATAAGGGGTCTAGGCCTCCAGTCGGTATGTTAAGAGCACGCACGCCTATACTGACGAAGGGGCTTTTTAGCACCAGTGTTGTTTAAGGTCTGTGAGGGTCTCTCTTTGTTATTCAATAAAGTTACAAAAAGTCATATTGGCCGGTAGTCCCGCACTTCAGCGGGGGAGGTACTGACGACTGATTACTGAACCTTTCTCAATACTCACTACTCATATCTCAATACTTTGTACTAACTACTTAATACTCCTCCTCAATGCGACCCTTTCCAACTCTTGGGCAAATTCCGCCCTATCATCGGGAACTGTTCCAAATCCATGACTTGCGAACTTACCGGTCCACATTCGTCCGAAAGCCAGTACAAACATGCCGTGGCAATCTCTTCGGGAGTGAAAATTCGTCCAGCAGGGGCAAAAAAAACGGGGATATCCTGGTACCAATCGCTCTTCATTCCCTGTTCTTTTTTATTTAAAATCTCCTTTTCCGTAAGCACCCAACCAGGATTAATCTGATTAACCCGTACCCCATATTCCCGGAACAGGCTATCACCCAAATTTCTGGTCATGGTCATCAACGCTCCTTTAGAAATGCTATAGGCCAATAAATTGGGTTCCCCTCCCCAAGCATTAATAGAACCAATATTAAGCACG
>NZ_VVIN01000140.1:0-2074 GCF_008711145.1 Arenibacter lacus | reverse complement strand
AACAGCGGTATGCGAGTGAGTTTCTAATTGGTGAACGGCCCAAGCGTCTGGGAAAGTAGTGCTATTACACACTTCCTGATCAGTAATATTAACGGTTATCTCCTGAAACACCCCTGTGGGCACATGTCCTACATCGTACAGCTCCAGGCGTATGGTATGGTCCCCTAAACTTAAGCTATCTATCGTAATCGGTCCGTAGTTGTAATGGGGAGTTGCCGTTTGTCCATCAACCGAATAATGCATATGAGTGCCCCCTTCCTGTATGGTCCAATCTTTTACTGAAAAATGAACCTGAAAGGGCAGATTTACCATTGCCCCATTGTTTGGTGAGGTAATTGTTACCTTAGGTTCAGGAACAGGGGCAGTTCTTGCCAGCACTTCGATTCCAGATATTTTAGGGTTTTCTACCACTTTTAACAACTGGATGGTTGCAAAGCCATCCGTCACCGAGATGTTGTTAAATTCCCTTATCAAAGCAGTTGCCGGATTGGTCTCGGCCAGAATATCAAAATTGGTCAAAGCTTGGGTTCCCTCAATGTTTACATTAAACACCCTTGATCCAGGACCTCCTGGTTGACTCCCGACACCAAAATAAAGTTCGGCAAAATGTAATCGTATATCATATTCCCCAGCTTCTGGAACTGGAATCTCGTAGGTAAAGGCTCCATAGCGCTCGGTTTGATACAATTCATCATCATTGGTACCAGAAATAGGGATTACAGCACTAAAAGTATTCCCCCCCGATGCATATTGGTCTGCCTCAAAACTATTGGAGCCAAGGATAACCTGAGGTCCCCCTGCATTAATGCGAATTGCGCCGAGGACGGAAAATGGGTAACTACCTGTAACGACGGAAAGTCCCGCTGCGTTCATTGCGTTGCTAACGGATAGGTTATAACTTATATTGGAATTCATTGGAGAAACAGTGAGCACAACAGTCCGCCCATCTTCCAATAATGATGCACCCGATACGGATATCCCGTTATCCATCGTATAGTTGGAGAGGCTTTCAGCGGAGGTCTGGTCCATATATTCGGAGAATTCCACACTTACCTCCGTATCACTTAAAGAACTTACCTGATTTACTAAAGGCGGGGAATTGTCCACCGACACCCCTGCCCCTATAAATTCCACATAGTTCACATCAAAAATATCTTGGGTAGCCGAACTATTTTTAAAAACAAAGTAGAGGTTTTGTTTACCAACGGGATCGGTAAAGGTAGATTCTATGTTTACCCAATTATTCAGGCTTCCAGTATTTGGTACTGAAGTGGTAGCTAATATTGGCCCAGTATTACTCCCTGTTCTCATTTCAATAGTACCACCTGCCATTGTAGAAGCCACTCTATACCTTACGGCATCTATGTTCAAAAGATTGCGACCTGTAAACGAAATATAGCTATCGTTATCTACACGAATGGCTTCTACGCCACCTAGAATAGGATCTGTATTAGGAATAATCGTCACCCCACTCTGCGTATCATAATATTCCGCTTCCTTCCGTTTGGGATGCAATTTGATCTGATCGAAAGCCTGTAGTCCCCCTTGATCGGTATAGTTGGCTCCTAAGACATAGAATAGATCGGCTCCCCCATCAATGTCATGTCCCTCATACTGCAGCGTCAAAGTCTGCGGGCAACCGTCTACAGTAGCCCCATCATGAAAGTGGTTAAGGTGGCCTAAGGAAGGTACCACGGATACATCGGCACAATCTATACCCGAGCCAGTACTGCCGTCCTCTTGGTCATTGACCACTAGGTCTATCGTAATGTCATCCCCCCAGCCAACAAAACCGCCATCCGGAGGCGAATTAAAGACAAAAGTTGCCGCGTGGTTACCGGCATATATAGTTACGTTATGAACCCCTATCCCTCCATTACCGTCATCTACCTGTAGTTGGACATTATAGGTACCGGCCTCGGTATAGGTAAAAGAGGCATTTTCCGTGGTGGCATCCACCGTACCGTCCGTCTGGAAATCCCAGGCATAAGAAAGTGGTGTATCCCCATTGGGGTCTACAGTTCCTTCACTCGTAAAATTGACAGTCAATGGCAGTGAGCCACTGGTAACATCT